>NZ_MJGM01000004.1:0-5372 GCF_001864905.1 Curtobacterium sp. MCBA15_007 | reverse complement strand
GTGAAGAGGGCAGAGCGGTGTATTCAGTTTCGATTCCCGATCGTCTGTCGGGAACCACAAAGTGGACGCGAGCCCGTGCACAAGTGCACGGAAATCAGTGTGTTATCAAGTCTTCGGCTTATTAGTACCGGTCAGCTCCACGGGTCGTTAGTCCCCGCTTCCACATCCGGCCTATCAACCCAGTAGTCTGCTGGGAGCCTCTCACACTCAAGGTGCATGGAAATCTCATCTCGAAGACGGCTTCCCGCTTAGATGCTTTCAGCGGTTATCCGGTCCGAACGTAGCTAATCAGCGGTGCCCTTGGCAGAACAACTGACACACCAGAGGTTCGTCCATCCCGGTCCTCTCGTACTAGGGATAGATCTTCTCAAATTTCCAACGCGCGCAGCGGATAGGGACCGAACTGTCTCACGACGTTCTAAACCCAGCTCGCGTACCGCTTTAATGGGCGAACAGCCCAACCCTTGGGACCTACTCCAGCCCCAGGATGCGACGAGCCGACATCGAGGTGCCAAACCATGCCGTCGATATGGACTCTTGGGCAAGATCAGCCTGTTATCCCCGAGGTACCTTTTATCCGTTGAGCGACAGCGCTTCCACAAGCCACTGCCGGATCACTAGTCCCGACTTTCGTCCCTGCTCGACCTGTCAGTCTCACAGTCAAGCTCCCTTGTGCACTTACACTCGCCACCTGATTGCCAACCAGGTTGAGGGAACCTTTGGGCGCCTCCGTTACTCTTTGGGAGGCAACCGCCCCAGTTAAACTACCCATCAGGCACTGTCCATGAACCCGATCAGGGTCCTACGTTAGACATCCAAAGTGACCAGAGTGGTATTTCAACAATGACTCCACGAACACTAGCGTGCCCGCTTCACAGTCTCCCACCTATCCTACACAAGCCACTCCGAACACCAATACCAAACTGTAGTAAAGGTCACGGGGTCTTTCCGTCCTGCTGCGCGTAACGAGCATCTTTACTCGTAGTGCAATTTCGCCGAGTTCGCGGTTGAGACAGCTGGGAAGTCGTTACGCCATTCGTGCAGGTCGGAACTTACCCGACAAGGAATTTCGCTACCTTAGGATGGTTATAGTTACCACCGCCGTTTACTGGGGCTTAAATTCAGAGCTTCGCCCAAAGGCTAACCCTTCCTCTTAACCTTCCAGCACCGGGCAGGCGTCAGTCCGTATACATCGTCTTGCGACTTCGCACGGACCTGTGTTTTTAGTAAACAGTCGCTTCCCACTGGTCTCTGCGGCCTTCAACGCTCACGGAGTAAATCCGGTCACGTGTCCGGCCCCCCTTCTCCCGAAGTTACGGGGGCATTTTGCCGAGTTCCTTAACCACGATTCTCTCGATCTCCTTGGTATTCTCTACCTGACCACCTGAGTCGGTTTCGGGTACGGGCGGCTGCAACCTCGCGTCGATGCTTTTCTCGGCAGCATAGGATCACTGATTTCCCCTTACGGGTACGCGTCGGATCTCAGGCACACAGACGACGGATTTGCCTATCGTCAGCCCTACATCCTTACACCAGGTTCACCTTACGGATACCATCGCCTGGCTCAGCTACCTTCCTGCGTCACACCTGTTCATACGCTAACCGCACCAGCATGGGGTCGAGCGTTAGACCGGCCACCATCACCCCGAAGGGATCCGGTTGAACCGGGTTAGGACTCTTAGCACCACTGGATTAGCTTGGGCGGTTGTTCGCCGGTACGGGAATATCAACCCGTTGTCCATCGACTACGCCTGTCGGCCTCGCCTTAGGTCCCGACTTACCCAGGGCGGATTAACCTGGCCCTGGAACCCTTGGTCTTTCGGAGGACGGGTTTCTCACCCGTCTTTCGCTACTCATGCCTGCATTCTCACTCGTGTAGCGTCCACGGCTGGATCACTCCGCCGCTTCACTCGCCACACGACGCTCTCCTACCACTCCGCACGACTGAACCACGAAGGCTTGTCTATAGTGCGAAATCTACAACTTCGGTGGTGTGCTTGAGCCCCGTTACATTGTCGGCGCGGAATCACTTGACCAGTGAGCTATTACGCACTCTTTCAAGGGTGGCTGCTTCTAAGCCAACCTCCTGGTTGTCTGTGCAACTCCACATCCTTTCCCACTTAGCACACGCTTAGGGACCTTAGTTGGTAGTCTGGGTTGTTTCCCTCTCGACGATGAAGCTTATCCCCCACCGTCTCACTGCTGCGCTCTCACTCACCGGCATTCGGAGTTTGGCTGACGTCAGTAACCTGTTGAGGCCCATCGGCCATCCAGTAGCTCTACCTCCGGCGAGAAACACGCAACGCTGCACCTAAATGCATTTCGGAGAGAACCAGCTATCACGAAGTTTGATTGGCCTTTCACCCCTATCCACAGCTCATCCCCTCCATTTTCAACTGAAGTGGGTTCGGTCCTCCACGACGTCTTACCGTCGCTTCAACCTGGCCATGGATAGATCACTTCGCTTCGGGTCTAGAACATGCGACTCAAACGCCCTATTCAGACTCGCTTTCGCTACGGCTGCCCCTCACGGGTTAACCTCGCCACATATCACTAACTCGCAGGCTCATTCTTCAAAAGGCACGCCGTCACCCCTACTAAGGAGGCTCCGACGGTTTGTAAGCAAACGGTTTCAGGTACTATTTCACTCCCCTCCCGGGGTACTTTTCACCTTTCCCTCACGGTACTTGTCCGCTATCGGTCATCTGGGAGTATTTAGGCTTATCAGGTGGTCCTGACAGATTCACACGGGATTTCTCGGGCCCCGTGCTACTTGGGATACACATCCGGCCATAACACCATTTCGTCTACGGGGCTGGCACCCACTACGGCCCGGCTTTCAAACCGGTTCGACTATGATGCGCTGTAACCGCCCCAGTCCGGCAGAACTGAGTGACGTGTCCCACAACCCCGACCATGCAACGCCCGCCGGCTATCACACATGATCGGTTTAGCCTCATCCGCTTTCGCTCGCCACTACTCACGGAATCACATGTTGTTTTCTCTTCCTGTGGGTACTGAGATGTTTCACTTCCCCACGTTCCCTCTACCCGCCCTATATATTCAGGCGGGAGTCACCAGGTCGCAAAACGCCTGGCGGGGTTTCCCCATTCGGAAATCCTCGGATCACAGCTCGATTATCAGCTCCCCGAGGCTTATCGCAGATTTCTACGTCCTTCATCGGCTCCAGATGCCAAGGCATCCACCGTTTGCTCTTAGAAACTTGACCACAAAGATTAAAATTGCGATCCAACGTCACCACTCAACAACCCGAAGGCTGATCATGGATGACGCGAATCAAAGATGCTCGCGTCCACTGTGTAGTTCTCAACATACGATCGGCACCAGCACTCCCCCACCACAACAGCAGGATCACACTGGCCCGACGAAGGACCCGTAGGCCCAACCCCCACCACCACTCACGTAGCAGCAGGAAGCCTGGTCCCTCAGGACCCAACAACGTGCACCAGCTGAGCGCTCCACCCCCGACCCGTCCCAACCCTGCAAGCAGAGCGTACTGAGGTCGGAAGCATCACTCCCAACTGCACTGTCAATGTTCCACCCATGAGCTACCCGTCGGACACGTTCGGTCCGAAACAGGCGCCTGGACCAGCAACCAACCAACCACAATGGGCGACCAGCACTGACCAGATGCTCCTTAGAAAGGAGGTGATCCAGCCGCACCTTCCGGTACGGCTACCTTGTTACGACTTAGTCCTAATCACCGATCCCACCTTCGACGGCTCCTTCCACAAGGGTTAGGCCACCGGCTTCGGGTGTTACCGACTTTCATGACTTGACGGGCGGTGTGTACAAGGCCCGGGAACGTATTCACCGCAGCGTTGCTGATCTGCGATTACTAGCGACTCCGACTTCATGAGGTCGAGTTGCAGACCTCAATCCGAACTGAGACCGGCTTTTTGGGATTCGCTCCACCTTACGGTATCGCAGCCCTTTGTACCGGCCATTGTAGCATGCGTGAAGCCCAAGACATAAGGGGCATGATGATTTGACGTCATCCCCACCTTCCTCCGAGTTGACCCCGGCAGTCTCCTATGAGTCCCCGGCATAACCCGCTGGCAACATAGAACGAGGGTTGCGCTCGTTGCGGGACTTAACCCAACATCTCACGACACGAGCTGACGACAACCATGCACCACCTGTACACCGACCACAAGGGGGCGACCATCTCTGGCCGTTTCCGGTGTATGTCAAGCCTTGGTAAGGTTCTTCGCGTTGCATCGAATTAATCCGCATGCTCCGCCGCTTGTGCGGGCCCCCGTCAATTCCTTTGAGTTTTAGCCTTGCGGCCGTACTCCCCAGGCGGGGCGCTTAATGCGTTAGCTACGACACAGAAACCGTGGAAAGGTCCCTACATCTAGCGCCCAACGTTTACGGCATGGACTACCAGGGTATCTAATCCTGTTCGCTCCCCATGCTTTCGCTCCTCAGCGTCAGTTACGGCCCAGAGATCTGCCTTCGCCATCGGTGTTCCTCCTGATATCTGCGCATTCCACCGCTACACCAGGAATTCCAATCTCCCCTACCGCACTCTAGTCTGCCCGTACCCACTGCAAGCCCGAGGTTGAGCCTCGGGATTTCACAGCAGACGCGACAAACCGCCTACGAGCTCTTTACGCCCAATAATTCCGGACAACGCTTGCACCCTACGTATTACCGCGGCTGCTGGCACGTAGTTAGCCGGTGCTTTTTCTGCAGGTACCGTCACTTTCGCTTCTTCCCTACTAAAAGAGGTTTACAACCCGAAGGCCGTCATCCCTCACGCGGCGTTGCTGCATCAGGCTTTCGCCCATTGTGCAATATTCCCCACTGCTGCCTCCCGTAGGAGTCTGGGCCGTGTCTCAGTCCCAGTGTGGCCGGTCACCCTCTCAGGCCGGCTACCCGTCGTCGCCTTGGTGAGCCATTACCTCACCAACAAGCTGATAGGCCGCGAGTCCATCCCCAACCAAAAAATCTTTCCACCACCAGACCATGCGGCCAGTGATCATATCCAGTATTAGACGTCGTTTCCAACGCTTATCCCAGAGTCAGGGGCAGGTTACTCACGTGTTACTCACCCGTTCGCCACTAATCCACCCAGCAAGCTGGGCATCATCGTTCGACTTGCATGTGTTAAGCACGCCGCCAGCGTTCGTCCTGAGCCAGGATCAAACTCTCCGTAAAAAAATACAGACCCAACACCCGAAGGCATCAGACCGAGTTGATTCTGACTGTTGACTGTCTACTGACAATCTTCAATCCAAAAGGAATTGCTTCATGACCCAGTCAGCAAGCCGACCAGGCACGAGGTCAATCAATAAATTGGCATTGACAATGTGCACGCTGTTGAGTTCTCAAGGACCAGACGCACT
>NZ_MJGM01000003.1:29486-143423 GCF_001864905.1 Curtobacterium sp. MCBA15_007 | reverse complement strand
TGGCGCCGTTGGCCGGGGTCTGGATGACCGGGGCTGCGGGGTTGCCGTAGTCGAGGGAGCGGTCCAGTGGTGCGGAGACCTGGCCTCGGACGGTCTGGGTGACGGTGAAGTCGTTGACGCCGAAGTGGGCCTTGTTCGCGGGGATCGTGATCGTGTAGCGGCCGTTGGTGGCGATGGCGGTGCCGATGGTGTCGCCGTTGCTGTCCTTCACGGTGACGGTTGCGCCGGGGTTGGCGGAGCCGGTGATCGCGGCGGGCAGGTTCTCGTCCGTGGTGTTGAACGCGGCGGTCGCGGTCAACGGAGCAACCGGAGCCTCGTTGCGGACGGTGACGGTGATGTTGACGCGCTGGGTGAGGCCGCCCTTGCTGGTCTGGAGTGCGTGGAGGTCGTAGACCGCCGGGTTGAGCTGGCGGGTGACGTCCACGGTCCAGGCGCCGTCGGCGATCTTGGTGTCACCGACGGAAGAGCTGTTGCCGCGCATGTCGAGCTTGGCGCCGGTGGCTCCGGTGCCGGTGAAGCGGATGGAGCCGTTGGTGACGCTGGCGCCGTTGGCCGGGGTCTGGATGACCGGGGCTGCGGGGTTGCCGTAGTCGAGGGAACGGTCCAGTGGTGCGGAGACCTGGCCTCGGACGGTCTGGGTGACGGTGAAGTCGTTAACGCCGAAGTGGGCCTTGTTCGCGGGGATCGTGATCGTGTAGCGGCCGTTGGTGGCGATGGCGGTGCCGATGGTGTCGCCGTTGCTGTCCTTCACGGTGACGGTTGCGCCGGGGTTGGCGGAGCCGGTGATCGCGGCGGGCAGGTTCTCGTCCGTGGCGTTGAACGCGGCGGTCGCGGTCAACGGAGCAACCGGAGCCTCGTCGGTGATCGTGATCGTGATCGGGACCTGCGTCGTGAGTCCGCCCTTGGTGGTCTGCACGGCGCGCAGGTTGTAGACGTTGTTCGACAGGTCGATCGTCACCGGTGCGTTCCAGACACCGTCGGTGACGGTACCGGTCGCGATGGCTCGGACGGAACCGCGGACGTCGATGCGGGCGCCCTCGTCACCGGTACCGGTGAAGGTCAGGCCGTCCTTCTGGACCGTCGAGCCGTTCGCCGGGCTGGTGATGCGGATCGGTGCCGGCATGCCGTAGTCGAGCGAGACGTCCTTCTCGGGCGAGGTCGTGTCGTTCTTCGTCTGGGTCACGGTGAAGTCGTTGACGCCGGTGTGGGCGAACGACGGCGGGACCGGGATCGAGTACTTCCCGTCGACGGCCTCGGTGCGGCCGACCTCGTTGCCGAGGCTGTCCTTGACGATCACGGTCGCGCCCGTGGTGGCGTCGCCGGAGATCGTCGCGGGCTTGGTGACGTCGTCATCGAAGGCGCCGACCGCGGTGAGCTCGGTCGTGAGCGGGTTCGTCGCGACGGTGAACGAGACCTTCTCGGTGCTCGGCGCCCCGGCGAGCGGGGTCTGGGTCACGTCGAACTCGTAGGAACCGTCCGCGAGGTCCGCGGTCGCGGGGACGCTCCAGGCGCCGTCCTTCACGACGGTGGTCGCGACGAGGTTGTCCTCGGCGTCGCGGATCTCGATCGTGGCACCCTCGTCGCCGGTACCCGAGAACACCGGGCGCTTGGAGTCGACCGTGGAGCCGTCGGCCGGGGTGGTGACGACGAGCGCGTCCGGTGCGGGAACCTCGGCGGCTTCGACCGTGGCCTGCGTGGTGCTGGTGGTGTTGAACGCTCCCTCGGTGGCGGTACCGCTGAGCACGGTGCGCATCGGGAAGGTGCCGGCCTCGGCGTCCTCGGGCGTGTTCACGTCGATGTTCCAGCGCATCAGGGACGCGTCGGGAAGGTTCCAGGTCGTGGTGGTCGTCGCGAAGTCGTAGGTGTACTTCGTGCCGTCCGCGGAACGGACCCCGTTGGTCAGGGTCATGGCCGAGTTCGTCCAGGCGTCGTCACCCGGCTTCTTGAACGAACCCTCGATCGTGCTCTGGTCCGCGGCGAAGGTGGTGCCCTCGGGAGCGGTGAACTCGACCTTGCCCTGCGGGCGGCTGATCGAACCGTTCGTCTTGAAAAGGGATTCCACCGAGGTGACCTCGCCACGTTCGAGCGTGACTGCGGTGCCGGCCTGGCCAGAGATCGCGGCGTCGTTGATCACGACGTCGAGGTCCTTCGAGTCGTGCTCCTCGCCTTCGATCTCCTGCACCACGTGTAGTGCGTTCGTGCCGCGCTCGAGGCCGTCGACCGTGATGCTCCACGCACCGGTCTCGGCGTCGGCCTCGGTGCTCTCGTCGCCGATCGTGATCGTCGCGCCCGGAGTTGCGGTACCCGAGATCACGGCGGACTTGCCTGCGTGGTCGATCGAAGCGATGTCGGCCACGAGGTCGACGACGTTGGTCTCGATGGTGGTGGTCGTCGTGCCCTCAGCCAGGAAGTCGCCCTTGCTGCTGGTGCCCGGCATGGAGAACTCCATTGCGTCGGAACCGGCGGGAGCGTCCTCGTCAGCGGTCACGCCGACCATGAAGCGGTACTGCTCGTCGGCGGGGTGGTTCGCGGCCCACTCGGCATCGAACGTGATGGTCTTGCCGTCATTCGACCGCGAACCGTCGGTCAGCGGGACGGACGTGGTGTTCGCCCAGTCGTCCTCTCCGACGTCACGCATCTGGCCCTGGACCGTGGCCTGCTGGTCGAACGTGGTGCCTTCGGGTGCGTCGAGCGTGACCGTGCCGTCGGTGTTCGTGCGCGCCTCGCGGTTCTCGACCACGAACGGCACCGGGGTGCTCTCGCCGCGCTCGAGCTCGATCGGGCCCTGGTCGACACCGACGAGCGTGCCGCCCTCGACGATCGTCGCGGTGACAGTCTTCTCGTCGACCCGCGCGTTGTTGAAGCGCTGCGTCGCGGTGAGGGAGTTCGCCCCGACTGAGAGCCCTTCGACGGTCATCGACCAGTTGCCGCTCGAGTTGACGTCGACGGTCTTGTTGCCGATCGTCACCGTGCCGTTCGGCGTTGCCGTACCCGACACCTCAGCGGTCCTCGCGATGTTGTTCACCTTCGTCACCTGCGCGGTCATGGCTCGGGTGCTCGGGAAAATCTCATCGTACGTCGCGAGTTCGTAACCTGTCTGGCCTTTCCCAAGCCATGCTGGCTCATTCGAGTACGGCCAGATACCGATCCGGGAAGAACCCTCCCAGAGGGTGCCGCCACTGAGGTTGATCTGCACCGCGTTGCCGCAAGATCCAACGGTGTAGTCGTGGGTGAAGCCCGACGGTGCCGGGACAATGCACGAGGATCCGATCTTGAGCTCGCCAGTACCCGTAGTGAATGTTGCAGTCGCAGCAGCCGCTTTCGCGGCGGCGAGCGATGAATGGGCTGTGGCGCTGAGATTGGATCCGACAGCCCACCAGGTCGAGTTAGATCTGGACTTCATCACGAACTTGCCGGAGGCGGTGGCCTGGGTCGAGATCGACCGGGGCTCGGGCGAAGCGATCGCCGTTGCTGCACCGAATGACAGGCCGGACACGATGGTGGCAGCGGCCAGCCCGGCCGCACCCATGGACTTGAGGGCAGTCGATGCCCTCTTCTTGTGAGACATGTGCATCTTTCAGGACAGGCCGCGCGACGGCGGCTGTGCGGGAAGGGGGCACGCCCGTGGACAGACTCCAACGGCGCATGTGTATTCAGAATATCACGTGAAATACCAACATACGAACGTGCTACCTCACTTGCGCCCGACTGGGAGTTGAGTGGGACTGGCGCAGGTTTGTGCTCCCTGAAGTTGACTCCAGGTGACTCAGGAGTAGGGTTGAGTCCATCGGACGCAAGTCCAACGACTTACCCCCAAGCAAGAGGAGCAACACATGGGACGTGCAGTAGGCATCGACCTCGGAACCACCAACTCCGTCGTCTCCGTTCTCGAAGGTGGCGAGCCCACCGTCATCGCCAACGCCGAAGGCATGCGCACCACGCCGTCGATCGTGGCGTTCACGAAGGACGGCGAGGTCCTGGTCGGCGAGACCGCCAAGCGCCAGGCCGTGACGAACGTCGACCGCACCATCGCGTCGGTCAAGCGTCACGTCGGCACCGACTGGACCACCGAGATCGACGGCAAGAAGTACACGCCGCAGGAGATCTCGGCCCGCACCCTCGGCAAGCTCAAGCGCGACGCCGAGCAGTACCTCGGCGAAGACGTCACGGACGCGGTCATCACCGTGCCGGCGTACTTCAACGACGCCGAGCGTCAGGCCACGAAGGACGCCGGTGAGATCGCCGGCCTCAACGTCCTCCGCATCATCAACGAGCCGACCGCGGCCGCACTGGCCTACGGCCTCGACAAGGGCAAGGAAGACGAGCTCATCCTGGTCTTCGACCTCGGTGGCGGCACGTTCGACGTCTCCCTGCTCGAGGTGGGCAAGGACGATGACTTCTCGACGATCCAGGTCCGCGCGACCTCCGGTGACAACCGCCTCGGTGGTGACGACTGGGACCAGCGCATCGTCGACTACCTGGTCAAGAAGTTCAAGGACGAGCACGGCGTCGACCTGTCCACGGACAAGATCGCCAAGCAGCGTCTGAAGGAAGCGGCTGAGCAGGCCAAGAAGGAGCTGTCGTCGCAGATGTCGGCGAACATCCAGCTCCCGTACCTGACGCTCACCGCCGAGGGCCCGCTGAACCTGGACGAGACCATCTCGCGCGCACAGTTCGAGCAGATGACCTCCGACCTGCTCGACCGCACCAAGAAGCCGTTCAACGACGTCATCAAGGAAGCCGGTGTCTCGGTCAACGACATCGCGCACGTGGTGCTCGTCGGTGGCTCGACCCGTATGCCCGCCGTGGCCGAGGTCGTCAAGTCGCTGACCGGTGGCAAGTCCCCGAACCAGGGCGTCAACCCGGACGAGGTCGTCGCAGTCGGTGCCGCGCTGCAGGCCGGTGTGCTGAAGGGCGAGCGCAAGGACGTCCTGCTCATCGACGTCACGCCGCTGTCGCTCGGCATCGAGACCAAGGGCGGCCTGATGACGAAGCTCATCGACCGCAACACCGCGATCCCGACCAAGCGGAGCGAGACCTTCACGACCGCTGACGACAACCAGCCGTCGGTCGCCATCCAGGTCTTCCAGGGCGAGCGCGAGTTCACCCGCGACAACAAGCCGCTCGGCACCTTCGAGCTCACCGGCATCGCCCCGGCTCCCCGTGGCGTGCCGCAGGTCGAGGTCACCTTCGACATCGACGCCAACGGCATCGTGCACGTGTCCGCCAAGGACAAGGGCACCGGCAAGGAGCAGTCGATGGTCATCTCCGGCGGCTCGTCGCTGCCGAAGGAGGACATCGAGCGCATGGTCCGCGAAGCCGAGGAGCACGCCGCCGAGGACAAGGCACGTCGCGAGGCCAACGAGCGTCGCAACCAGGCCGAGCAGCTCGTCTACTCGATCGAGAAGCTCATCAAGGAGAACGACGAGAAGCTCCCCGCGGACGTCAAGTCCGAGGTGCAGGCCGATGTCGACGCGCTCAAGTCCGCTCTTGCGGGCGAGGACGACGACGCCGTGAAGACCGCCTTCGACAAGCTCAACGAGTCGCAGGGCAAGCTCGGCCAGGCCATCTACAGCCAGCAGGACGCAGCAGCCGGCGCCGCCGGTGGCGAGCAGCCCGCGGGTGAGCAGCCGGCCGACGACGAGGACATCGTCGACGCCGAGGTCGTGGACGACGAGGACGACAAGGACAAGAAGTAACGATGACGGATCCCAAGGACAACGCGCCCCACGAGGACGAGCCCCAGGTCGAGGGCGACGCCACGAACGCGGCCGAGCCCGAGGACCTCATCGAGGCGGAGGGGCCCGACGTCGAAGTACCGACGGACGGCCCCGCCGCCGGGGGCCCGGCGGCCGATGCAGCGAACGACCTCTCCCCGGAGGACGAAGCGCTGCTCGCCGACGCGGCCCGCGGCATCGCCGAGGACAAGCTCAGCACCGAGGACCGCGACCTCGTCGCGGAGATGCGTGCGGACATGCTCCGTGCGCAGGCCGAGCTGGTGAACTTCCGGAAGCGCGTCGAGCGTGACCGGGAGGCCAACCGCGAGGTCGCCATCGCCGAAGTGGTGCGGGCCCTGCTGCCGGCGCTCGACGACCTCACCCGGGCCGAGGCCCACGGTGACCTCGCCGAGGGGCCGATGCAGGTCATCGGCCAGAAGATCCGCGGGGGCTTCGAGAAGTTCAAGCTCGTGCAGATCGGCGAGAAGGGCGAGGCGTTCGACCCGAACATCCACGAGGCGATCGTCCAGCTCCCCACCCCGGGCGCCACCGGACAGACCGTCGCGGACGTCGTCGAGCCGGGCTACAAGCTCGGTGAGCGCGTTCTCCGCGCGGCCAAGGTCGCGGTGGCGGTCCCGGCCTGAGCCGGGTCCCCACGGTGACGACAGAAGAAGGCAGGTGATCCATGGCCAGTCAGGATTGGTTCGACAAGGACTTCTACAAGGTCCTCGGCGTGTCCAAGGACGCCTCCGACGCCGAGCTGAAGAAGACGTACCGGAAGCTCGCGCGGCAGTTCCACCCGGACTCCAACCCGGGTGACGCCGCCGCCGAGAACCGCTTCAAGGAGATCAGCGAGGCGTACTCGGTGCTCTCCGACAAGGAGCAGCGCCAGGAGTACGACCAGGTCCGCGCCATGGGCTCCGGCGCCCGCTTCACAGCGGGCGGCGGGGGCCAGGGCGGCTTCGAGGACGTCTTCGGCGGGATGTTCGGGCAGCAGGGCGGCGGCGGACAGCGTGTCCGCTTCGGCCAGGGTGGCCCCGGCGGTGCCGGTGGATTCGAGGACATCCTCGGCGGGATGTTCGGCGGAGGTGGCGGCTTCGGCCAGACCTCCGGCGGCTACCGCGGTTTCGGCGGGCCGACGAAGGGCCGCGACGTCACGGCGTCGACGACCCTCGACTTCACCACGGCGATCGCCGGTGACACCGTCAAGCTGTCGCAGGGCAACGGCCGACCGGTGAACGTCCGCATCCCCGCGGGCGTCGCCGACGGTCAGAAGATCCGTCTGCGCGGCCGCGGCGAGCCCTCGCCCGATGGCGGAGAGGCCGGTGACCTCGTGGTCGCCGTGTCGGTGCGGAAGCACCCGGTGTTCGAGCGCGACGGGCTCAACCTGCGCGTGGACGTCCCCGTGACGTTCACCGAGGCAGCGCTCGGCGCGACGATCGAGGTCCCGACGCTCGGCGGTTCGCCCGTGAAGCTCAAGGTCGCCCCCGGCACGCCGTCGGGTCGCGTCCTGCGCGTCAAGGGCCGCGGCGTCACGACGAAGAACGGCACGGGCGACCTGCTCGCGACCGTCCAGGTCGCGGTGCCGTCGCACCTGTCGGACAAGCAGCGCGAGGCCGTCGAGGCACTTGCGGCTGCGCTGCCCGACGAGAACCCCCGCGAGGACCTCCTCGCCAAGGCGCGCGACTAGCGTCGCGCACGCAATGCAGTAGACCCGGCCTGGAGGAACGGCGCGGCTTCCTGACGGACGCTCGCCGTTCCTCCAGGCTGGTTTCCACCCCACGCGGACGACGGAAAGGAACGCGCCATGACCGACATGGACGAGAACTCGCCCGTCTTCGCGATCGCGGTCGCTGCGGAGCTCGCCGAGATGCACCCGCAGACGCTGCGGCAGTACGACCGGCTCGGCCTGGTCGTGCCGGGTCGCACCCGGGGTGGGTCGCGGCGGTACTCGATGCGCGATGTCGTGCAGTTGCGCGAGATCGCGCGACTCGGCTCCGAGGGGGTGTCGCTGGAGGGGATCCGGCGGGTGCTCGACCTGGAGAACGAGAACAAGGCGCTGCGCGACCGGGTGCGCGAACTCGAGTCGGCGTTGGCCGACCAGCTCATCAACCGGCCCGGTGCGCGGGTCTTCGCCGCCACCGCGAGTGGTGCGGCGATCTCGCTCAAGGCGGGGTCGCGGCCGCAGCGGAACACGCAGATCGTCCTGTACCGCGGACCGCGCTGACGGGGATCGACAGGCGAACGCCCCCGGTGACCGAGTGGTCACCGGGGGCGTTCTGTGTGGGCTGTGTGGCTTACTTGACGGTGAAGCGGACGGGGAGCTCGCTGGTGGCGTTGCCGGGCGTGGTCTGCTTCGCGGTGAGGGCGTAGCTGCCACGGCCGAGGTCGATGTTCGACGCCACGCTCCACTTGCCGTCGGCGTTGACCTCGGCGGTCGCGACGACGCGGGAGGTGCCGCGGATCTCGATCGTCGAGCCGGCCTGGCCGGTGCCGGTGAAGGTGGGGCGGGGTCCGGTGGTGGTGCCGTTCATCCCGGGGGACGTGACCGTCAACGGCGCTGCCGTGGCGGTGACGGAGAAGCGGACGGGGGCTTCGCTGGTGGCGTTGCCGGTGGTGGTCTGCTTCGCGGTGAGGGCGTAGCTGCCGCGGCCGAGGTCGATGCTCGACGTGGCGCTCCACTTGCCGTCGGCGTTGACCTCGGCGGTCCCGACGACGCGGGAGGTGCCGCGGATCTCGATCGTGGACCCGGCCTGGCCCGTGCCGGTGAAGGTGGGGCGGGGGCCGGAGGCGGTGCCGTTCATCCCGGGGGACGTGACCACGAGCGGTGCGACGGCGTCGTCTTCGGTGGTGAAGGCGATGTTGCGCATCACCGAGGAGCGTCCGTCGGCGGTGGTCTGCGTGAACGTGACCTCGTACCCGTCCTTGCTGGTCAGGTCGGCGGTGGCGTCCCAGGTGCCCACGCCCGACCGTGCGCCGTCTGCCTTCGTCTCGAAGAGTCGCTGGCCGCGCTGGTCGGTCGCGGTGATCGTCGCGCCGGCCTCGGCGGTGCCGGCGAACGCCCGCTTGCCCGGCGTGTAGTCGTTCTCGTCCGCGAGGCCCTCGACCCGCAGGAGGCGGGGAAGCGCAACGCGCTCCGATGTCCCGCTGAAGTCGCGGCCGTTGAAGACCAGGTTGACCATGTCGAGCTGCTTGCCGGTCGCGGCGGCGGCGATCGTGTAGCTCCACACCGCATCGGCGCGGGTGGTGTGCCCGACGACGCGGTCTCCGTCGAGGATCCAGAGCCCAGGAGCGTCATCGCGCTCCCCGACCACCTGGACGCGCCCGTCCGGGTAGACGAACACGGACCGGAGGGACGGTGCGGCGGCGGTCGGGTCGATCGGCAGCTGCTCGAGCGCGACGGGCACGCGGGCCGAGGAGGTGCCGTCGGCAGTGCGTCCGACGACGTAGACCGTGGAGCCGACGCGGTCCTGCGGGAGCCGAGCGGAGTAGCCGGTCTCGCCGAGGCTGGCGTCGGCGATGGTGGAGCCGGCTTCGTCCTGCACGACGACCGAGTCGACGTCCTCAGCGACGGAACCCGCCACGACGAACGACCCGTCGAGGACGCGCCCCTTCTGCACGACCGTCGGCGCCTGCGGCGCCTCCGATGCCGCCGGCGAGAACCGCACGTCGCGGAGCTCGTTCTTCCGACCGTCGGTCGTCGTCTGCGTGAGGGTGATCACGTGGTCGGAGTCGGCGAGGTCGGCATCGGCGTTCCAGGTGCCGGTCCCGTTGCGTGCCCCGCTGACCTCGGTCGTGAACAGGGTGGCGCCCGAGGTGGTGTCCTTCGCGACGATCGTGGCACCGGCGGTCGCACTGCCGGCGAAGTGGGTGGTGCCGGGCGTGAACGTGTTCTGCTGCTGCAGTCCGTCGATCTTGATGGTGCGGGGGATCGGGGTGCGCTCGCCGCGGGTCTGGGTGCCGTCGGCGGCGGTGTGGACGCGGATCGCTTCGAGCGGTTCGTCCTTGTGGCGGTCCTGCACGACGAGGAAGAAGATGCCGGTGGTGCTCCGGTCGTACACCTGGTTGCCGCTGACGAGCCAGACGTCGTCGCCACCACCGGCTCGTCCGCCGACGATGCGGGATGACCACGGGGTGCTCCAGTCGATGGAGAAGCGCAGTGCCTCCAGCGAGGGATCGACGGGGATGGAATCGAAGTCCGGAAGAGTCTCCTGCACGGTGGAGTCCGACGACGAGGCGGCTGCGGGAGTGGCGGTGGCAGCGGTGGCGGCCGCGGGCGTCAGCAAGCCGAAGCCGAGGGAAGCGGTGAGGACGCCGCAGACGACCGCGGCGCTCCGGAACGATGTGGATGCCATTGAGGGCTCCTTCTGGTGGGGGGACTCCCAGTGTATTGACATGTGAAATACACAGGCTGTTGATATCGCGAGTGCAATCACCATGCGCTTCGCCGCGGGCTGTCGCCGGGTACGCTGACGCGGTGCCAGACTTCGCCGACCTCTTCCGCCGACGCGACGACGACGCGCCCGACCTCATCGCGATCGACGGCACCGACCGCTTCCTGCTCGACGAAGCACCGCACGTGCACGGCGACGCACTCCGGCAGCCGGGCGAGGTCGCGGTCGTCGACGACCGGTACGGGGTGCTGACGCTCGGCCTCATCACGCAGTACGGCGCGAGCGACATCCGGGTCGTGCAGGACTCCCTGGTGGGGGAGCGGGCGCTCGAGGCCAACGCCGGCACCTTCGGACTCCGTGGGTTCCACCACCCCGACTCGTTCGAGGCTGCGTTCCGCGACGTCCGGCTGGTCGTGCTGCGGCTGTCGAAGTCGCACGACCGTCTGGACGAGATCGCCCGCGCCGTCGCCCGGTTCGCCGCGCCCGACGTCGTGTTGCTCTGCGGCGGCAACGTCAAGTACATGAACCTGTCGCAGAACGACGTGCTGCGCCGGTCGTTCGGCGACGTCGCTGCCTCGCGTGGCCGGGGCAAGTCGCGGCTGCTCATCGCGCAGGACCCGCTCCGCGCCCAGGCCACCCGTGCCGCGACCACGAACCCCTGGCCCCGGTCGGTGCACGTCGACGACCTCGGCATGACCCTGGTGGCACACGGTGGCGTGTTCGCGGGGACGTCGCTCGACCAGGGCACGCGGGTGCTCCTCGACGCGATGGACCGAGCGGTCCCCACCGCGCGCACGGTCGTGGACCTGGGGAGTGGCAACGGCGTGATCGCAGCGGCGATCGCGCTGCGCCGACCGAACGTCCGCGTGGTCGCCACCGACGTGTCGCGGATCGCGGTGGAGTCGACGCGCGCGACGGCGGAAGCCAACGGGGTCGCCGACCGGGTGACGGTGCTGCGGACCGACGCGGGCGACGAGCTCGCCGAGGGGTCCGCGCAGCTGGTGCTGTGCAACCCGCCGTTCCACGCGGACACGGCGGTGACCACGGACACCGCCGAGGCGATGTTCCGGAACGCGGCCACGATCCTCCAGGCCGGCGGTGAACTGTGGTGCGTCTGGAACACGCACCTGCGCTACCGGCCGGTCCTCTCGCGCCTGGTCGGGCCGACCCGCGAGGTCGTCAGGACCCCGAAGTTCACCGTGACGGCCTCGGTCGCGACGAACCGCTGACGGCCACGGACGGCGAGAGCCGCCCGGGCTGACCCGGACGGCTCTCGCGACGTGCTGCTGTGCTGGGATCGATCAGGCCGGCACGTAGTCGAACGTGTCGGGGTCGGGACCCGTGCGGTGGCCCTTGTCGAGGCCGGTGATGTCCGTCATGTCCTCGTCCGAGAGCTCGAAGTCGAAGATCGCGAAGTTCTCCTCGACGCGGGCGCGCGTGACGGACTTCGGGAACACGATGTCGCCGCGCTGGATGTGCCAACGGAGGACGACCTGCGCCGGGGACTTGCCGACCGACGAGGCGATGCGGGTGATGGTCTCGTCGTCGAGCACGAGGCCCTGCGCGATCGGGGACCACGCCTCGGTCGCGATGCCGTGCTCACGGTTGTAGGCGCGGAGTTCGTCCTGCGCCAGGTACGGGTGCACCTCGATCTGGTTCACGGCCGGGGTGATGGTCGTCTCGGCGGCGAGGCGGTTGAGGTGGTTGGTCTGGAAGTTCGAGACACCGATCGACCGGGCGGTACCGGCGGCGTAGAGCTCCTCGAAGGCCTTCCACGTCGGCACGAAGTCCGAGACGGTGGGCAGGGGCCAGTGGATGAGGAAGAGGTCGGTGTAGCCGCCGAGCAGCTCGGCCGACTTCTTGCCGTTCTCCAGCGCAGCCTCGGGGTCGTGGAAGCCGTTGTTGAGCTTCGAGGTGACGAAGATCTCCTCACGCGGGATGCCGGACGCAGCGATCGCCTCACCGACCTCCTTCTCGTTGCCGTACATCTCGGCGGTGTCGATGTGGCGGTAGCCGACCTCGAGCGCAGCCAGCGTGGCGGCCTTCGTCTCGGAGGGGTCGATCTGGAAGACGCCGAAGCCGAGCTGCGGGATGGTCTTGCCGTCGTTCAGGGTGATGTTCGGAACGGTCATGGACCCATGCAACCAAACGCTCCTCAGCGCGCATTCCGCCGACACCCAGGAACGGCGAGCCCGGGCGCGCCGCTCGGGCTGCGCCGCGCGGGCTGCGCAGCTCAGGAGAGCGCAGCCGTGATGTACGCCTGCAGTGCCTGCCCGTACGCGATCGCGGGCACCTCGGACGCGAAGCTGCGGTCGACGCCCCCGATCGTCGCGGTCACCGTGAAGACCAGGCGCCCGCCGACCGGCACCCGGGTCAGCCCGATGAACGACGGCCCGAGCAGGTCGCGCAGCTGGTCCTCGCGGGGCAGCCAGAGCGACTCCGACGCGGTGACCGAGTCGAGGGCCCACTCCGTGGTGCCGTTGAAGCCGAGGATCGTGCCGGTGGGGGAGTCGTGCCGTTCGACGGTCATCTCGGACACCGTGTAGACGTCGTCGTCGATGCCGGGCTTGTCGATCACGAACCGGTCCCCGGTCTCGGGGTGCCAGCGGAGGCCGGCGTCACGGAGGGACCTGGCGAGTTCGACGGTGATCACGTTCCCACCTTGCCCGCGCGACCCGCCCCTGTCACCACCTAGGTTGCCGAAAGCATCCCGTACTAGCATCGCCGAGCACCCCTCGCGCGAGCGCACCCCGTTCGCGCGCGCGGCGTGACGACGCCCGGGCAACCGGTGCCGCGCCTCCAGGCCGTGGGACCGGTCGTGGGCCGGGCCGCCGGCCGGCGTCCCCGACCGAGGCTGACGGACACCCTGCCGCCGAAGAGAAGGACCCGCATGACCCTCGAACGCGAGGAACTCCGCGACCACTGGACCGTGACGATGGCCGGAGGAACCGGTGCGCCGGACGGCGTCGTGGGCCGCACCATCCCGGCGACGGTGCCGGGCCAGGTCCACACCGACCTGGAGCGGGAGGGCCTGCTGCCGGACCCGACGTTCCACCTGAACGAGCAGGACGCCAAGTGGGTCGGCCGCGCCGACTGGGCCTACCGCCGCACGGTCGACGTCGACCCGCGCGGACACGAGCGCGTCGACCTGGTCTGCGACGGCCTGGACACCGTCGCGGAGCTCAGCCTGGACGGCGTCGTCGTGGGCACGACCCGCAACATGCACCGCCGCTACCGGTTCGACGCCCGGGTGCAGACGGGGTCCGGTGGCACCACGAAGGACCTCGAGATCCTGTTCGAGTCGCCGTACCGCGAGGCCGGCCGGGTGGCCGCGAAGGCCGGCAGCATGCCGGGCCCGTACGACGAACCGTTCCCGTACATCCGCAAGATGGCGTCGAACTTCGGCTGGGACTGGGGCCTGACCGCGGTCACGAGCGGCCCCTGGCGGCCGGTCGCGATCGAGCGCTGGTCGACCGCGCGCCTGCGCGAGGTGCGTCCACTCGTCGACGTCGAGGCCGGTGAGGGCGTGCTCGACGCCCACATCACCGTCGAGCGTTCGGGGATGAACGACCTGGACCAGGACGGCGAGGACGACGACCTGGTGCTCGTCGTCACCGTGAGCGGCGAGACCGAGGACGGCGCCACCACGCGTCAGCGCTCCCGCGCGCAGCTGACCCCGAAGGACGACGAGACGGTCGTCACCGTGCGCGTTCCCGAGGCACGACGCTGGTGGCCGCGCGGCTACGGCGCGCAGCCGCAGTACGACGTCGTGGTCGAGCTGCAGACCGTCGACGGCGAGGTGCTCGACCGCGACACGTTCCGCACCGGCTTCCGGTCGACCCGGATCGAGACCCAGGTGGACGGCATCGGTCGCCCCTTCGCGGTGCACGTCAACGGCACCCTCGTCGACGTCCGTGGCGTCAACTGGATCCCCGACGACGTCATCGTCTCGCGCGTGGACCGCGCCCGGCTCGAGTCCCGGCTGGGTGCCGCGGCGTCGCTCGGCACGAACCTCGTGCGCGTCTGGGGCGGCGGCGTGTACGAATCGCGCGACTTCTACGAGGTCTGCGACGAACTCGGGCTGCTCGTCTGGCAGGACTTCCCGTTCGCCTGCTCCGCCTACCCGGAGGTCGAGCCGATCCGCAGCGAGGTCATCGCCGAGGCGCGGGACAACGTCGCCCGGCTCGCCCGCCATCCCTCGCTGGTGGTCTGGAACGGCAACAACGAGAACATCTGGCTGCACGACGCCGACGGCTGGGGTGCCGAGCTGGGCGATCGGGGCTGGGGCCTCGACTACTACCTCGACCTGCTGCCGACCATCGTCGACGCCGTCGACCCGTCGCGCTTCTACACGGTCGCGTCGCCGTGGTCCGGTTCCGAGTCGCTGCCCGCGAACGAGGTCGACCACGAGACGCACCACTCGTGGGACGTCTGGAACCGGCTGCCCGACACCGCCTACCGCGAGTCGGTGCCGCGCTTCGTGTCCGAGTTCGGCTGGCAGGCGCCGCCCGCCTGGCGCACGCTGCGCGAGGCGGTCACGGACGCGCCGCTGCGGGTCGACTCGCCCGGTGTGGTCCACCACCAGAAGGCGGCGGACGGGATGGCCAAGCTGGCCCGCGGGCTGGAGCCGCGCTTCGGCACGGTCGACCCGGCAGCGTTCGACGCCTGGCACTACCTGACGCAGCTGCAGCAGGCACGGGCGATCGCGACCGGCATCGAGCACTGGCGCACGCACTGGCCGCGGAACACCGGCGTGGTGGTGTGGCAGCTGAACGACCTGTGGCCGGTGTCGTCGTGGTCCGCGATCGACTCGGCAGGGCGGCTGAAGCCGCTGGCGCACGAGCTGCGCCGCCTGTACGACGACGTGCTGCTGACGATCCGTCCGGTGTCGTCGGTGTCGGTGGCGCCTGGGGCGGCCGACGCGTCCGGTGCGGTCGTTCCGACCAGCGCGTCGGGTGCGTCGGGTGCGTCGGGTGCGGAGCGGACGGGAGGCCCGGATCACCCGGGTGCGCCGCCTGCGGTCGGCGAGACGGCCGATCTGGGTGCGCTCGCGGACACGCTCTCGCTGGGCGTCTCGCCCGGCGCCTTCGGGTCCTCGCCCGTCGAGGTGGCAGTCCGGTCGACCCGCACCGGGCACGACAGCGTCGTCCGGGTGCGCCGGATCACCACGGCCGGCACGATCCTGGCCGAGGTGTCGCTGCCGGTCCGGTTGTCCGGCGCCGGCGTCGCGGTGGTGTCGCTGCCCGAGTCGGTGGGCGTCGTCGACGACCCGGCGAACGAGCTCATCGTCGCGGACATGGACTGGCGCCGTGCGGTCTGGACTCCCGGCCCCGACGCTGCGATGCGCTGGGAGCCCGCGCGCTACCGGACCGCGTTCGCGGTGGTCGGCGGCGGCGTGGACCTGACCGTCGAGGCTGACTCGCTCGTCCGCGACCTGCTCGTGCAGCCGGACCGTGTGGCGGCCGGCGGCACGGTCGACCGCGGGTTCATGACGCTGCTGCCCGGCGAACGGGTGGTGTTCCGGCTGCGCGGGGTGACCGAGGCCGACGTCCCCGCGCTCCGGGAAGCGCCCGTACTGTGGAGCCTGGACCGCGCGCTCGACCGTTGATATGCAGAACGACACGGTGATATATTTGACGGTGCGCCGCTCGATGTCGTGACCTGAACGACTCCGGCGTCCGATCGATCTCCTCGTCGATCGGTCGACAGGAGGCCCCAGATGTCGTTCGCGATGCGCCCACCCACCGGAGCGGTCCCCACCGTGCTCCACTCGACCATGCTCCACCCGACCGCGCTGAACTCGACGGTGCCGACGTCCGCCGGGCCGGTCGGTGCCACGGCGTCACTCCGGACGGTCGCTCCGGCGGGGGCGCGCCGGGGGTTCGTCCCCGCGGTGGCGTTGCTCGACCTCGCGCTGCTGCTCACCGCGTTCGCCATCGCCCACGTCGTGCGGTTCCCCTGGGAGCTCGCATCCGTCCGACCACGCTCGGGCTGGTTCGAGTTCGTGGTGGCCCCCGCCATCGTCGTGGTCTGGATGCTCCTGCTCTCGGCGTTCCGCACCCGCGACCCCCGGATCGCCGGCATCGGCGGCGAGGAGTACCGCCGCCTCGTCACCGCGAGCCTCGTCGCCATCGCCGGGGTCGCGGTCGTCGCGTACGCGGCGCAGCTCGACCTGGCCCGCGGGTACGTCGCGATCGCGTTCCCGCTGGGGCTCGCGTTCCTGGCGCTCGGCCGCAAGGGTGTCCGCACAGTGCTCGCCCGGAGTCGCGCCCGGGGCGAGCACCTGCAGGACGTCCTGATCGTCGGCGACGCCGAGGACGTCCGGTACGTGGGTGCGCGGATCGCCGCTGCGCCGAGTGCCGGCTACCGCGTGCGGGCCGTCGTCACGGACTGCGCTCCGGCCGGGGCCCGTGTCGACCTGGGGGCGGCAACGGCTCCGATCGTCGGGGGCATCGATGACGTGCTCGCGCACGCCCGGGCCGAGGGCGTCTCCGCCGTCGTCGTCGCGGGTGCCGTCCGTGGTGGGCACGCCCGCCTCCGTCGCCTCGGGTGGCAGCTCGAGGAACACGGCGTCGAGCTCGTGGTGTCCTCGCCCCTGGCCGACATCGCCGCCGGGCGGGTGCACGAGCGCCCGGTCGACGGGCTGCCGCTCATGCACGTCGAGACCCCCGACTACCGCCGCCGGATGGGCAAGCGGGCGCTCGACGTTGTCGGCGCCGTGCTCGGCCTGGCGTTGCTCTCCCCGGTCCTGGCCGCGGTCGCGCTGGCGGTCCGCGCCGACGACGGCGGGCCGGTGTTCTTCCGGCAGGTCCGCGTCGGTCGCGGTGGCGCGGAGTTCCCGATCCTGAAGTTCCGGACGATGTGCGTCGACGCCGAGGCGCGCATGGCTGCTCTGCAGTCCGAGAACCAGGGCGCCGGTCCGCTGTTCAAGATGCAGGACGACCCGCGGGTGACCCGGGTCGGTGCCTTCCTGCGACGGACCTCGCTCGACGAACTGCCGCAGCTGTGGAACGTGCTCACCGGGTCGATGAGCCTGGTCGGCCCCCGACCGGCCCTGCCCCGCGAGGTCGCGCTGTACGAGGACTTCGCCGACCGCCGACTCCTCGTGACCCCGGGGATCACCGGCTTGTGGCAGGTCAGCGGCCGATCGGACCTCGACTGGGCCGAAGGGGTGCGGCTCGACCTGCACTACGTCGAGAACTGGTCGTTCCTGCACGACCTGGTGATCCTCGCCCGCACCGTCCCGTCGGTGCTGCGGTCCCGCGGCGCGTACTGAGCGCTGCGCTTCCCTGGACGAACGGTGTCCGTTCCGGGGGCCGGCCTGGGCTTCCAGGGGCGGGGGAGTTACGATGGAGGCACACGGACTTCCGCCGCGTGGGTCGACGACGATCACCGGACGGCGACCAGTTCCACAACAAGGAGTCATGATGCTCGGAAACCTCGGCGGCATTCACCTGCTGATCATCCTCGGGATCGTCATCCTGCTGTTCGGCGCGACCAAGCTCCCGGCGCTCGCCAAGGGCCTCGGTCAGTCGATCAACATCTTCAAGAAGGAGATGTCCGACGACGAGAAGAAGGCCCAGGCCAACGGTGCGGCGCCGGACGGCACGGTGCACAACAGCACCGTCCAGAACGCTCCCGCCGAGCCCGCCGCCGGTCCGGTCCTGAACCCGGGGCCGAGCGCGCAGCCCAACACCGACTCCCGGCGTTAGGACACCCAGCCCCGTCCTGTCGGCAGCCCCCGCGACCACATCGGTCGCGGGGGCTTCGTCGTGCGGGATCGACCGCCGGGCACCCCGTGCCGCAGGATGAGCACATGACCGCTCCCGTCCCCGCGCCGCACGCCGTCGCACCGCTCCGGGACGACCGACGCATCGTGCTGGTGGTGGCGATCCTGGCGTCGTTCGTCGTCGGGCTCGACTCGAGCGTCGTGAACGTCGCACTCCCCGCGATCCGGCAGGAGCTCGGCGGCGGACTCGTCGTGCAGCAGTGGGTCGTCGACGCCTACCTCGTCACCCTGGGCTCGCTCATCCTGGTCGCCGGGAGCCTGTCCGACCTGTTCGGCCGGGTGCGGATCATCACGTGGGGGCTCGTGGTCTTCGGCATCGCGTCCGTGGCGTGCGCGGTCGCCCCGGCCGGCGAGGTGCTCATCGTCGCCCGCGCGCTGCAGGGCGTCGGCGGGGCGCTCGTCATGCCGAGTGCGCTCGCGCTGATCGTGGCGGCGTTCCGCGGGGCGGCGCAGGCGAAGGCGATCGGCACGTGGACAGCCTGGTCGAGTGCAGCCACCATCCTCGGGCCCGTGGCCGGCGGCCTGGTGGTGGACGGGATCGGGTGGCGGTGGATCTTCGTGCTCACCGCGGTGCCGATCGCCGTGACGATCCCCCTGGTCCTGCGCATCACCGGCGAGGTGCACCCAGTCGTCCGCCCACGCATCGACGTCGTCGGGGCGCTGCTCGCCGTGGTCGGGGTCGGCGGTGTCGTGCTCGGGCTCATCGAGCAGGAGCGGCTGGGATGGGGTTCCCCGGTGGTGGTCGCCGCGCTCGTGCTCGGTGCCGCTGCCCTCGTGGCGTTCGTGCCGTGGGAACTGCGGGTGACCCGGACGGCCGGGTCGCCGCTCGTGCCGCTCGAACTGTTCCGGGCGCGCAACTTCACCGTCGGCAACCTCGCGACGCTGTCCATCTACGGCGCACTCGGCATGGTCTTCTTCGTCGTCACGCTCTTCCTGCAGGAGGTCTGGCGGTTCCCGGCCTGGCTCGCCGGCCTCGCGACGCTGCCGCCGACGATCATGTTGCTCGTGCTCTCCACCGCCGTCGGGTCCTTCGCCGGTCGGTACGGCCCACGCTGGTTCATGGCCGCGGGGCCGGCGGTCGGTGCGGTCGGGGCGCTCCTGCTGCTGTTCGCCGGCGACGACCCGGACGGCTACTGGTGGTCGGTGTTCCCCGGACTGGTGCTGATCGGCGTGGGCATCGCGCTGATGGTCACACCCCTGACGAGTGCGGTGCTCGGTTCGGTCCCGCAGTCCGAGGCCGGGTCCGGGTCGGCGGTCAACAACGCCTTCGCCCGGATCGCCGGCCTGGTCACGGTGGCACTCGCTGGCGTCGTGCTCGGTGGCGAGGTGAGCGTCGAGGGGCTGCACCGGGCCATGGTGGTGATGGCGCTCCTGCTGCTGGCCGGTGCCGTCGTCTGCGCGGTCGGGATCCGGAATACGCCCGCGCGGACGTAAGTTGAGTGGAGTAGACTCAAGTCCAGGACCACCGCAACGAAAGGACGGAACGCATGGCGAACCTCCAGGGCGCTCCTGACTCGCAAGAACGACAGAAGACCGCCCTCGAGCAGTACGGCATCGACCTCACGGCGATCGCCCGCAGCGGCAAGCTCGACCCCGTGATCGGACGTGACTCCGAGATCCGGCGCGTGTCCCAGGTGCTCACGCGCCGCACCAAGAACAACCCGGTGCTCATCGGCGAGCCCGGCGTCGGCAAGACCGCCGTCGTCGAGGGGCTCGCGCAGCGCATCGTCGCCGGCGACATCGCCGACTCCCTCAAGGACAAGCGGCTCATCTCGCTCGACATCTCCGCCCTGATCGCCGGCGCCAAGTACCGCGGCGAGTTCGAGGAGCGGCTGAAGGCCGTGCTCAAGGAGATCAACGACTCCGACGGGCAGGTCATCACGTTCATCGACGAGCTGCACACGCTGATGGGGGCCGGTGGCGGCGAGGGGTCCGTCGCGGCGTCGAACATGCTCAAGCCGATGCTCGCCCGCGGTGAGCTCCGGCTCATCGGTGCGACGACCCTCGACGAGTACCGCGAGTACATCGAGAAGGACGCCGCCCTCGAGCGTCGCTTCCAGCAGGTCTACGTCGGTGAGCCCAGCGTCGAGGACGCCGTGGCGATCCTCCGCGGGCTCAAGGAACGCTACGAGGCGCACCACAAGGTGACGATCAACGACTCCGCACTGGTCGCCGCCGCGAGCCTGTCGAACCGGTACATCTCCGGCCGCCAGCTGCCCGACAAGGCCATCGACCTGATCGACGAGGCCGCCAGTCGACTCCGCATGGAGATCGACTCCAGCCCCGTCGAGATCGACGAGCTGAAGCGGAACGTCGACCGTCTCCGTGTCGAGGAGTTCGCGCTCAAGCAGGAGAAGGACGACGCCTCCAAGGCCCGCCTCGAGACCCTGCGCAACGAGCTGCACACGCGCGGGGCCCGGCTGGCCGAGCTCGAGCAGCGCTGGCAGGCCGAGCGCGCGAGCCTGAACCGCATCGGTGAGCTCAAGCAGCAGCTCGACGACCTGAACATGCGGTCGCAGCGAGCCCAGCGCGAGGCCGACTACGAACTCGTCTCCCGCCTGGAGTACGGCGAGAAGCCCCGCATCGAGGCCGAGCTCGCCGCCGCCGAACAGGCCGAGAGCGCCGACCGGATGGTGAACGACAGCGTCACCGACGAGGACATCGCCGCCGTCATCGCGCAGTGGACGGGCATCCCGCTCGGCCGACTGCTGCAGGGCGAGACCGAGAAGCTCCTGCACCTGGAGAGCGAGCTCGGCCGTCGGATCATCGGGCAGCGCACGGCCGTGACCACCGTGTCCGAGGCCGTCCGGCGCACCCGCGCCGGCATCTCCGACCCGGACCGTCCGACCGGTTCGTTCCTGTTCCTCGGCCCGACGGGCGTCGGCAAGACCGAGCTGGCCAAGGCGCTCGCCGAGTTCCTGTTCGACGACGAGAAGGCCCTCGTCCGGATCGACATGAGCGAGTACGGCGAGAAGCACTCCGTTGCCCGCCTGATCGGTGCCCCGCCCGGGTACGTCGGGTACGAGGCCGGTGGGCAGCTCACCGAGGCCGTCCGGCGTCGTCCGTACTCGGTGATCCTGCTCGACGAGATCGAGAAGGCCCACCCCGAGGTGTTCGACGTGCTGCTCCAGGTGCTCGACGACGGACGGCTCACCGACGGCCAGGGCCGCACGGTCGACTTCCGGAACACGATCCTGGTGCTGACGTCGAACCTCGGGTCGCAGTTCATGACGGACCTGTCCCTGAGTGACGTGCAGCGGGAGGAGGCGGTCCGTGAGCTCGTGCAGCAGGCGTTCCGCCCCGAGTTCATCAACCGCCTCGACGACATCGTGGTGTTCCAGGCCCTGACCGCCGAGGACCTCGGACAGATCGTGTCGCTCTACGTCGACCGGCTGGCTCGTCGCCTGACCGACCGCCGGCTCGAGCTCGCGGTCACCCCCGAGGCGCGCGGCTGGCTCGCGGAGCGCGGGTACGACCCGCTCTACGGTGCGCGGCCGCTGCGTCGCCTGATGCAGCGGCAGATCGACGACCGGTTGGCCCGCGCGATCCTGTCGGGTGACGTCCGTGACGGCGACACCGTCCGGGTGGACGTCGCCGCGGACGGCGACGGCCTGACGGTCGAGCCCTTCGAGCTGGCCGAGATCGTCGAGGAGTAGCCCACCAAGACGGACGGGAGGCCCGCCACCGGTTCCTGAGACCGGTGCCGGGCCTCCAGGGTGTTGGCTGCAGAGCATGCCTGAGATCCGCGCGCTCCGCCGCCTCACCGACGCCGTCGAGCACGCCAGCGTGCTCGACAAGGCCGTCGACATCGACCGTGCCGTCGTGAATGCCCTGGCCAAGCCGAAGGCTCTGCGTCAGCTGCTGCACGGAGTCCCGTTCGGTCACCCGATCCACCCGCTCATGGTGCAGGTGCCGCTCGGCGCCTGGATCTCCGCCGCGGTGCTCGACCTGCTCGGCGGGAAGGGCAACGCGAAGGCCGCCAAGACCCTGGTCGGCGTCGGGGTCGTCTCGGCGAGCAGCGCCTCGGTCGCCGGCTACGGCGACTGGTCGGAGCTGGACCGCGAGCAGCTCCGCACCGGATGGGTGCACCAGGCCGTGAACTGGACCGGACTGTCGCTGTACGGCCTGTCGTGGCTGCAGCGGAAGCGCGGCAACCACGGGGCCGGCAAGCTGCTCGGCTTCGCCGGGCTCGCCGTCGTGAGTGTCGGCGGGTACCTGGGCGGACACCTGTCCTACCGGCAGCGCGCCGGCGTCAGCGACCACGGCGAGGTGCCGTTCGACGCCTGATCTGCCTCCCAGGTCCAGTACAGGTACGTCACGTGTGATGTATCGATGCGCGTACTCGTGGTGGACGACGAACGGCCCCTCGCCGACCTGATCGCGACGGGCCTGACCCGACAGGACATGGCAGTGGACGTCGCCTACCGAGGCGACGACGCCGACGAGCTGCTGGCGGTGCACGACTACGACGTCGTCGTGCTCGACCGCGACGTCCCCGGGCTGCACGGCGACGAGGTCGCACGGCGTCTCACCGCTCGTGGCGCACTCACACGGATCCTCCTGCTCACCGCAGCGACCACGTTGCGCGACCGGGTGCAGGGGCTCGAGCTCGGTGCGGACGACTACCTGACCAAGCCGTTCGAGTACCCGGAACTCGTCGCCCGGGTCCGCGCGCTCGGTCGGCGGAGCGTCCCACCCGTCGCCCCCGTGCTCGAACGCGCGGGACTCGTCGTCGACACGAACCGGCGGATGGCCACGCGTGACGGTCACCCGCTCGACCTGACGTCGAAGGAGTTCGGGGTGCTCGAGACCCTGCTCCGCGCGGACGGTCGCATCGTCTCCGCCGAGCACCTGCTCGAGAAGGTCTGGGACGTGAACACCGACCCGTTCACCGCCGCGGTCCGCGTGACGATGTCGAAGCTGCGCCGGAAACTCGGGGACCCGGACCCGATCCGGACGGTGCCCGGCCAGGGCTACTCGCTGTGAGTCGGTGGGCCCGAGGCTGGAGCATCCGGACCCGGACGGCCCTGACGTTCGCGCTGGCGGCCATGGCGCTCGCGACCGGGGTCGTGGTCTTCACGAACACCATGTCCCTGGCGGGCGTCGGCGCGGGTCTCGACACGGCGGCCGTCGAGCGACCACCGTCCGGATCGGACAGCGCCACGACCGCTCCGGCCCCGCTCGCGGTGGACCCAGCGGCGGCGGACGAGCGCACCGGTGCCGTGGCGGTGATCCGCCTCGTCGCGGTGCAGCAGTGGCAGTGGTCCGCGATCGGGACCGCCGGTGCCGGGATCGCTGCCGGCGGCATCGGTTGGATCGTCAGCCGCCGGGTGCTCCGTCCCATCGACCGGATCACGGCGACCGCGAACCGGATCTCCGCGTCGAACCTGCACGAGCGCATCGCCCTGGGCGGACCCGACGACGAGCTCCGACGGCTCTCGCGGACGGTCGACGACCTGCTGGCCCGTTTGGAGACCGCGTTCGAGAGCCAGCGACGGTTCGTCGCCCAGGCGTCCCACGAACTCCGGACACCCCTGGCAGTGCAACGCGCCGCGGTGCAGATCGGGCTGCACGACGACGCCGACCCGGCCGAGGTGCGTGCCGTCCGCGCCGAGCTGCTCGAGCAGAACCGGCGGACCGAGCGGCTGGTCGCGTCACTGCTCGTGCTCGCCGAGGCCGACCGCGGCCTGGCGGGCGCGACACGGGCCGTCGACCTCGTCGAGGTGACCGACGAGGTCGTCGCGGGGGCGGCCCGGGACGCGGCCGAGGCGGGGGTGACGCTGACCCACGAGCGCCGCACCGGGCCTCCCGGCCTGGTCGTCCCGGGGGAGCCGACGCTGCTGCGGCAGCTGCTCGGCAACCTGGTCGGCAACGCCGTCGAGTACAACGAACCCGGCGGTGCCGTGCGGGTGACGACGGAACCGGACGGCTTCGTGGTCGAGAACGACGGGCCGGTGGTCGCGGCGGACGAGGCGGCGTTGCTCGTCGAACCCTTCCGTCGCGGCGGCGCGGACGCCGGACGTGGGCAGCACAGCGGTCTGGGCCTGTCGATCGTGGCCGCGATCGTGCACGCGCACGGGTGGACGCTGTCGATCACCGCACGGCCGACCGGTGGGCTGCTCGTCCGGGTCGGTGTTTCGCCGGTGCAACCCGACGTGCACGCGGGGCGAAACAGCCCGTCCGCTGTGCTGGAGGCATGAACCACACCACGATGACGACCACCCGTCGCACCCGGTCCCTGATGAGCGTGGCCGCGGCCGTCGTCCTGCTGCCCCTGCTGCTGGCCGGCTGCTCCGACCCGGCACCCGACGACGACGCGACGACCGCCTCCGGGGGCGCGGCACCCGGCGTCGCCCTCGCCGAGTGCATGCGCGACCGCGGCTACGACATGCCGGACCCCGGCACCGGCGGCGGGTCGATGCAGCTCAGCGCACCGGACGGCGTCGACCCCGAGCAGTACCAGGACGACCTCAAGGGCTGCCTCGACGACTCTGCGGCCGCGGGTGACGCGCAGGCCGCGCAACCGATGCCCGGCACCGAGGAGATCGCCCGGAGGACGGCGGAGTGCCTGCGGGAGCAGGGGTTCCCGGACTACCCGGACGACCAGGACGCGCAGAAGCGGTTCCAGCCGGACGACCAACAGGCGTTCGACGAGGCCGCCGGGCCGTGCACCGACGCGGCGTTCGAGGCTGTCCAGGGCGGAGCCGGGTCGTGACCCACCGACGCGCCCGTCGCCGGGTGATCATGTCGGGGTGCCTCGTCGCAGCGGTGGCCGCGGGGGTCGGGACGTGGGCCCTCGCCGTGGCGCCGAACGGTGCGGGCGCCTCGGCCAGCAGTGCGTCGCGCGGCGGGACTGCACCCGCCGGAGCCACCGGCACCGTCACGCGCGGTGACCTGACGGATTCGAAGGTGTTCGCCGGGACGCTCGGGTACGGCGCGGCCTCGGGGGTCCCCGGTGCAGCCGCCGGCACGATCACCTGGCTGCCCCGGGTCGGCGACGTGGTCGAACGCGACGGGGCGCTGTACGCCGTCGACGAGCGTGACGTCCGGTCGATGTACGGCACCGTGCCGCTCTGGCGCGATCTGGAACGGGGGCTGCAGGGCGCCGACGTCCGGCAGCTCAACGAGAACCTGGCCGCGCTCGGGTACGACGTGTCCGTGGACGACCGGTTCGGCCCGCGGACCGAGCGAGCAGTCCGGCAGTGGCACGAGGGCCGGGGACACGAGGGCACCGGGGTGCTCACTGCGGACGACGTCGCCTTCGTGGACGGCGCGGTCCGGGTCGCCTCGGTCGAGGGGCGCCTCGGCGAGCGGATCGACGGTGGTGCGGGAGCGGCCGCGGGTGGTGCTGGTGCAGCGGCCGGCGCCGGTCCAGTGGGAGCGAGCACCGGTGCCGGCAGCGCGGGCGCGACGACCGACGTGCTGCAGGTCACGAGCACCCGGCGGGTCGTCACGGCGACCGTGCCGCAGCGCGATGCCGAGCGGCTCGCCGTCGGCACCGACGTCGAGGTCCGCGTGAACGGCGCCGGTGGGGCCATGCCCGGTTCCGTCGTCGACGTGCAGCCGACGACGAGCGAGGACGGCGGCACGGCCGTCGACGTCTCGGTGTCGTTCGACCCGGGCAAGCGGTCCCTGCCCGAGGCCGCGTCCGCGCAGGTCGACGCGGAGGGCGCCACCGAGCACGACGTCCTGTCCGTGCCGGTCGCCGCCCTCGTCGCGGGTGCCGGTGGCAGGTACGCCGTCGACGTCGTGCAGCGGGACGGCACGACCGAGCGGGTCCGGGTCGAGCCCGGCTTCAGCGCCGACGGGCGGGTCGCGGTCACCGGCGCCCTGACCGCGGGCGACCGGGTGGTGGTGCCCGGATGAGCGCCGTCGTTCCCGTCGTTCCCGCCGTGCCCGTCACGGCCGTCCTGCCGGCGGCCGCCGTCCTGTCGCTCCGGGACGTCACGAAGACCCACGGCGACGTCGGAGCCCTGCGCGGGGTCTCGCTCGAGGTCGGCGCGGGGGAGCTCGTCGCGGTCGTCGGCCCGTCGGGCTCGGGCAAGTCGACGATGCTCAACGTCGTCGGCACGCTCGACCGTCCCACCTCGGGCACGGTGACGATCGCCGGCAACGACGTCGCGACGATGTCCGACGACGATCTGTCCGGCCTGCGTGCCGACCACATCGGGTTCGTCTTCCAGCACTTCCACCTGCAGGCCGGGGCGACCGCCGCCGAGAACGTCGCCGACGGCCTGCTCTACCAGGGGGTCCCCCGGCGCGAGCGGCACCGCCTGGCCGTCGAGGCCCTGGGCCGCGTGGGACTGGCCCACCGGGTGGACCACCGACCGCACCAGCTCTCCGGCGGCGAGCGCCAACGCGTCGCCATCGCGCGGGCCGTCGTCGGCGACCCGACGATCCTGCTTGCCGACGAACCCACCGGGGCGCTCGACACGGCGTCCGGTGCGACGGTCGTCGAGCTGCTGCGCGAGCTCAACGCTGCGGGCACGACGGTGGTGGTCATCACGCACGACCTGGACCTGGCGGCATCGCTGCCCCGGCAGGTCCGGATGCGCGACGGCATGATCGAGCCCGAGGTCGCGCCGGTCGACGAGGTCGCCCCGTGAGCCGCCGTCGGTCCGTGGGCGGACTCGACCTGCTCCGCCTCGGCGTCTTCGGGCTGCGGACCAGACCGGGTCGCGTCGTGCTGTCCGCGCTGGGCATCGCGATCGGCATCGCGGCGATGCTCGCGGTCGTCGGGATCTCGTCGTCGAGCAAGGCGAAGGTCGACCAGGTGCTCGACACGCTCGGCACGAACGTGCTCACCCTAACCCAGGCGCAGGGCCTCGGCGAACCGGTGCCGTTGCCGTCCACCGCACTCGAGTCGGTGCTGCGACAGGACGACGTCGAGTCGGCTGCTGCGGTCGGCACCGTGCCCGACACCGGGGTGTACCGGAACGACTTCGTCCCGGCACCCCAGACGAAGGGCCTCGGGGTCCTCGCTGCGTGGGGCGACGTGCCACGGGTGCTCGGCGGGCGGCTCGCATCCGGGCGGTGGATCGACGACGCCGCCGGTGCCCCGCCGCAGGTCGTGCTGGGAGCGCGGGCCGCAGTCGTGCTCGGCATCGGCGACCCACGGCCGGACAGCCGGGTCTGGCTCGGTGGGCAGTGGGTGCAGGTGGTCGGGGTGCTCGAACCCGTGGCGCTCGCCGCGGACCTGGACTCGCGGGTGTTCGTGCCCCGCGGGTTCGCCGAGCAGCTGGGCTTCGACGGGGCACCGACCGCCGTCTACACACGCGTCGACCCGGCGCACGTCGAACGGTCGCGGGACCTGCTCGCCGGCGCGGTCCGGCCGGGGGACCCGCAGGACGTCGGCGTCACCCGGCCGTCGGACGCGCTGGCGGCGAAGGACGCCACCGACGACTCGTTCACCGGGCTGCTCGTCGGCATCGGCGGGGTGGCGCTGCTGGTCGGTGGCATCGGGGTGGCGAACACGATGGTGATCACCGTCCTGGAGCGCCGCGCCGAGGTCGGTGTCCGTCGTGCCCTCGGCGCACGTCGTCGGGACGTCCGCGACCAGTTCCTGGTCGAGTCGTTGCTGCTGTCGTTCCTGGGTGGGGTGGCGGGTGTCGTCCTCGGGGTCGGGGTGACCGTCGTGTTCGCCGTCACCCAGGGGTGGCCGGTCGCGCTGCCGGTCTGGGCCGTCGTCGGGGGGCTCGGCGCCACCGTCGTGATCGGCGGGGTCTCCGGGCTCTACCCGGCGGCGCGCGCGGCGAGGATCCCACCGACGTCCGCCCTGGCGGCCGTCTGACGCGTGCGGTGGACGTCCGCACAGGAGGGCCGGTGCCGGTCCGCCGGACCGGCACCGGGCCTCCAGGCGGTCGCCGCGGCCCCGCGGGCGTGACGGCCGGCACCTGTGGACCTGTTGGTTTCAGGACGGAACGGTTGCGTTCTTGTGGGTTTGCGACGTACAGTGCTCGAAACCCAACGGAACGAAGGAGTTCGGGCATGTACGCAACCGAGCGGCACACCGCCATCGCCGCCGAGCTGCAGTCCGCCGGTCGCGTGTCCGTCGCAGGCCTGGCCGAGCACTTCGACGTCACCACCGAGACCGTGCGCCGTGACCTCGACGCCCTCGAGTCCGCCGGGGTCCTGCGCCGGGTGCACGGGGGAGCGGTGCCCGTCGGCCGCTCGAGCGTGGTCGAACTCAGCGTCGCCGAGCGCGAGGGACAGCACGGCACCGCGAAGTCGGCCATCGCCCGCGCCGCGATGCGCCTGGTGCCGCCCACCTTCACCGGCTCGATCGCCCTCGACGCCGGCACCACCTGCGCCGCCGTGGCCTCCGAACTCGCCCGCTGGGAGCCCGAGGTCGCCGGCTCGACGATCACCGTCATCACGAACTCGGTGCCGATCGCCGCGACCCTGCAGCACAGCGAGCACCTCGAACTGCACCTGCTCGGTGGCCGGGTCCGCGGCGTCACGAGCGCGGCGGTCGGCACGGCCACCGTCGAGCAGATCGGTGCGCTCCGCCCCGACGTGGCGTTCATCGGCACGAACGGCCTGTCCGCCGGCTTCGGCCTGAGCACCCCCGACGAGTACGAGGCCGCCGTGAAGGGTGCCTACGTGCTCGCCGCCCGACGCGCCGTGGTGCTCGCCGACGCCGCCAAGCACGGCGTCGAGGCGTTGATGCGGTTCGCACGCCTGGACGAGATCGACACGCTCGTCACCGACGACCAGCCCCCGGCCGACCTCGCCGGAGCACTCGCCGACGCCGACGTCGAGGTGGTCGTCGCATGAACGCCCGCATCGTCACCGTCACCCCGAACCCGTCGCTCGACCGCACGATCGAGCTCGCCGGTGAACTGCAGCGCGGCGCCGTCCAGCGCGCGACCCGGTCCACGGCGGAGCCCGGCGGCAAGGGCGTCAACGTCTCCCGTGTGGTCGTCGCGAGCGGTGGGGACACCGTCGCGGTCCTGCCCGGCGACGAGCTCGACCCGGTCCTGCTCGGCCTGGCCACGCGCGGCATCCCGACCGCCGCGCTGCCGATCGGGGCACCGCTCCGCTCGAACGTCACCGTGACCGAGCCGACGGGCACCACCACGAAGCTCAACGAACCCGGCCCCTCGCTCGCCGGGCGCCTCGACGACCTCGCCGCCCTGGTGGCCGACACCGCCGCCGCGACCGCCACCGGCCCCGCCGCCCGCTGGGTCGTGGTCGCCGGGTCCCTGCCGCCCGGTCTGCCGGACGACGCCCTCGCCGTGCTCGTCCGGGCCGTCCGTGCCCGCCACGGTGCGGATGTCCGGGTCGCCGTCGACTCGTCCGGGGTGCCGTTCACCGCGCTGCTGCAGTCCGGCGAACACCTCGACCTGGTGAAGCCGAACGCCGAGGAACTCGCCGAGGTCGTCGGCGGTGACCCCGAGGAGTACGAGCGCGACCTCGACGCCGCCGTCGCCGGAGCCCAGCGGCTGCGGCGCAAGAACGTCGGCACCGTCCTGCTCACCCTGGGCAGCGCCGGAGCCGTGCTGGTCTCGGACGAGGGGGCCTTCGCCGCGGCCGCACCGAAGATCATCGCCCGCTCGACGGTCGGCGCGGGGGACTCCTCGCTCGCCGGCTACCTGCTCGCCGAGGTCGCGGGAGCGTCACCGGAGCAGCGTCTCGCACAGGCCGTCGCCACCGGGGCCGCGGCCGCAGCACTGCCCGGCAGTGACGTGCCGGCACTCGACCACACCGACCCGACGGCGGTCTCCGTCCGGGTGCTCGAAACGCACCCGGCTCCGGAACCCGCCTGATCCCCACCCCACCCGATCACCCCACGAACACCGCACCACCGCGCGATCAGCGCCATTGCGAAGGAGCAAGCACATGTCCGCAGACTCGAGTCCGCGCCTCATCAGCGCACAGCTCGTCGGCCTCGACGAGGACCTCGGCGCCACGTCGACCGACGTGATCCGGGTGCTCGCCGACCGCGTCGCCGCGACCGGCCGCGCCGCCGACGGTGCCACGCTCGCCGACGACGCCATCAAGCGCGAGGCGAGCGTCGGCACGGGCGTCCCCGGTGGCATCGCCATCCCGCACGCCCGGTCGGCGTCGGTGTCCGAGCCGACGCTGGCGTTCTCGCGCCTGGCCCGGAAGGTGCCGTTCGGCGCTCCGGACGGCGACGCCGACATCGTCTTCATGATCGCCGTGCCCGAGGGGGCGGACAAGGACCACCTGACGGTCCTCTCGACCCTGGCCCGCGCACTCATCCGTGAGGACTTCACCGCCGCGCTCCGCGCCGCGACCACGGCCGACGAGATCGTCCGGTTGGTCGACGACGAGGTGAGCGGCGAAGTGGCCGAGGCCGGCGTCGGGACGGCGAGCAGCGCCTCCGCTCCGGCGACGACAGGCAGCGCGACCGCCGCGGCCCCCGCTGCCGACCGCAAGGTCTTCGTCGGCGTCACCGCATGCCCGACCGGCATCGCACACACCTACATGGCTGCCGACGCCCTCGTCGCCGCCGCCCAGCGTGCCGGTGCCGAGATGCACATCGAGACGCAGGGGTCCTCGCAGGTCGAGCCCCTCGACCCAGCCCTCATCGCCCGTGCCGACGCCGTCGTGTTCGCGGTCGACGTCGACGTCCGCGACCGCGGCCGGTTTGCCGGCAAGCCGCTGGTGTCCGGCCCCGTCAAGCGCGGTGTCGACGAGCCCGACAAGATGATCGCCGAGGCCATCCGCGCCTCGGAGGACCCGCACGCCGCACGCGTGCAGGGTGGTGCCGCCGTCGAGGGTGAGTCCACCGCCAAGAACGAGCACTTCGGCCAGTCGCTCAAGCGCTGGCTGCTCACCGGCGTCAGCTACATGATCCCGTTCGTGGCCGGCGGCGGGCTCCTCATCGCGCTCGGCTTCCTGCTCTCCGGGTACGGCATCGCGCTGGACCACGGTGACTCGGGGATGAGCAACGCCGCCTACACGCTCACGAACTCCACGCTGCTGAACCTGCCGCCGGAGGGCCTCGGGTACTACCTCGGCGCCGCCGCGTTCCAGATCGGACAGGTGTCGCTCGGCTTCCTGGTCGCCGCACTCGCCGGGTACATCGCCTACGCCATCGCCGACCGCCCGGGCATCGCACCGGGCTTCGTCGCCGGGTCGATCGCCGTCTTCATGAACGCCGGGTTCCTCGGTGGTCTGGTCGGTGGCCTGATCGCCGGTGCCGCCGCCTACTGGATCGGGCGCATCCCGACCTGGCGCTGGCTGCGTGGCCTGATGCCCGTCGTGATCATCCCGCTCTTCGCCTCGATCATCGCCTCGGGGCTGATGCTCCTGGTGCTCGGTGGCCCGATCGCCTGGGTCATGACCGAGCTCACCGCCTGGCTCAACTCCCTGTCCGGCGCCTCGGCCGTGCTGCTCGGGATCATCCTCGGCCTGATGATGGCCTTCGACCTCGGTGGTCCGGTCAACAAGGTGGCGTACGCGTTCGCCGTCGCCGGGCTCGGTGCCGGCACCGCCACGAACGTCGTGCCGTTCGAGATCATGGCCGCCGTCATGGCCGCCGGCATGGTGCCGCCGCTGGCACTCGCGCTCGCCTCGACCGTGCTCTACCGCAAGGGCTTCACGAAGCCGGAGCGCGAGAACGGCAAGGCCGCGTGGCTGCTCGGCGCGTCCTTCATCTCCGAGGGTGCGATCCCGTTCGCCGCAGCCGACCCGCTGCGCGTCATCCCGGCGTCGATGGTCGGGGCCGCGATCACGGGCGCGATCTCGATGGCTGCCGGTGTGACCTCACGAGCGCCGCACGGCGGGATCTTCGTCTTCTTCGCGATCGGTGACGTCCTGATGTTCGTCGTCGCGATCTTGGCTGGGACCGTGGTGTCCGCGCTGGTGCTCGTCGCCCTGAAGAAGTGGGTGCGTCGTCGCCCCGTCGACGAGGCCGCTGCGGGCAGCGAGGCTGCCGTGGCCGGCGAGACGATCGGCCAGCGCGCGCCGGTCGCCGCGTAGTAGATCCGCGAGACGCCGGCGTCCGACTGAGACGCCGTGGCGTCGCCGAGACGCCGTCGGATTCGGGGGCGTCTCGCGGGAGCACGGGCGCTTCAGCAAGACGACGGTGTCTCGCGGTGTCAACGCCACCATTCGACGGACGGGAGGCCCGGTGCCAGCTGGCACCGGGCCTCCCGTCCGTCGTCCCGTCGCCTTCGCCCGCCACGCGCGCCGAATCACAACGACTGGTCACGGATCGTCGTCTGCGCCGGTTCCATCCGACACTTGCTGACCAGTCCGCGGAGCTGAGCGGGGTGTCGTGACCGGGCGGCTCCACCGAGGCCGAAACCGAGGTCGTCGCTCTGCACGAACTCGGCCGACACCCAGGTGGCGCGCCGGGTCCTGACAGGGCGTTCAGGGATGCTGGGGGCATGACGACTGCCGTGACCGCCCGCGCCATGACCGTCGCCAGTGGCGACTCCACCGCCCCCTCGGACCTCGGTGGGCTCTCCGGCCTGGTGCTCCAGCTGATCGACGCCCTGGGGGAGTGGGGCGTCGGGCTGATGCTCTTCGTCGAGACGGTGTTCCCGCCCATCCCGTCCGAGGTGATCCTGCCGCTGGCCGGGTTCCTGGCAGGTGCCGGTCAGATGAACCTGGTGCTGGTCCTCGTGCTGGCGACGATCGGCTCGTACCTCGGGGCCCTGGTGCTGTACTGGCTCGGCGCGAAGATCGGGTTCGAACGCACCACGCGGTGGTTCGGCAAGCTGCCCCTCGTCGACGAGGACGACTTCCGCAAGGCGGCCGGCTGGTTCCACCGCCACGGCAAGAGCGCGGTCTTCTTCGGCCGGTTCATCCCGATCGTCCGCAGCCTGATCTCGCTGCCCGCCGGCGCCGACCGCATGCACCTCGGCACCTTCTCGGTGTTCACGATCATCGCGAGCGGCATCTGGAACAGTGCACTCGTGCTGCTCGGTGCAGCGTTCGGGTCGCAGTACGACAAGGTCGAGGCCTACACCGAGTGGATCGACCGCGTGCTCTACGTCGCGATCGCGGTGGTCGTGGTGAGCTTCGTGGTGCGGCGGCTCCGCCGGGTGCGGGCCGAGCGTCGTGCGGGCGGGTCCGACGACCACGACGACCGCGGCAGCAGCAGCCCGGCCGCGAGCGGTGCCCGGGGTCGTCGTCGCGCCGAGCCCGCCCGCGACTGACCCTCAGGCCTTCGTCAGCGCCGACTCCTTGTGGGCGGCCTGCTTGCCGCTCTTGCCCGACTCGACGATCCAGTACGGGTCGTCGTCGGTCGGCTTGAAGTGCTGTCCGTCGAACTCGAAGTCGCTCGTGCGCTTCCGCACGAGCGTGCCCGTCGTCTTGCCTTGCGAGGTGTTCCAGCGCACCTCGTCACCCTTCGACAGTGCCATGATGTCCTCCTTGCGCGTTCGGTCTTCCTGATGGGTGTCGGACTGTACCCCGGAGATCCCCGGAGATCCCCGGAAAACCGGGGAAGTACGGCGGTCACGATGTCGTAACGGCCCCTGCGGATACAGAGTCGGACGCGTACCGTTTCCCGTGAGTCCACACGTCGGCAGCGGCCGCGGAACCACGGGCTCCGGAACGGGACGACGGACACCATGACCCTGCTGGACAGCGCGCGGGCGGACACCGTCCTCGCTGCGCGCTACCGGCTCGTGAAGCTCATCGGCACCGGCGGCATGGGATCCGTCTACGAAGCCCGTGACGAGCACACGTACCGCGCCGTGGCCGTGAAGCTCTTCGCCACCCCGGACAAGATGACCACCGCTGACCGTGTGCGCCAGGAGCGCGAGATCCGGCTGCTCAGCATGCTCTCCCACCCCGGCCTGATCCCGCTGTACGACGCCGGCACCCACGAGTTCGAGGACGGCCCGCACCGGTTCATCGTGATGGAGCTCATCGCCGACACGACGCTGCTGCGCCGCCTGTCCGAGGGCGCGCTGCACAACTACGAGGTGGCCGACCTCGGCGCACAGCTCGCCGACGCCCTGGCCTACGTGCACTCGCGCGGCATCGTGCACCGCGACGTCAAGCCCGCCAACATCCTGATCAGCGACGAGGGCTCGTCCGGGTTCGCCCGCACCGTCAAGCTCACCGACTTCGGCGTCGCCCACTTCGTCGACGGCTCCCGCTTGACGAACGACGGCACGGTCATCGGCACCGCCGCCTACCTCAGCCCGGAGCAGGTCGCCGGCGAGCCCATCAGCTTCGCCACCGACGTGTACTCGCTCGGACTCGTCCTGCTCGAGGCGCTGACCGGCAAGCAGGAGTACTCCGGCACCCTGATCGAGGCAGCGCTCGCCCGGCTCCGCCGAGACCCCGAAGTGCCGGACGACGTCGCCGACGAGTGGCGCGAGCTGCTCAGCCGGATGACCGCCCGCGACCCCGAGCGCCGGCCCACAGCGGTCGCGATCGCCAACGCGCTGCGCGGTGGGTCCACCCAGATCACCGGCCCCGTGCCGCTCGGCCCGGAGCGCGTGAAGCACCAGCGCGACCACCGCATGCACCGCGCTGCCCACCGCCACGCCCGGCGCGGCACGTTCTCGGCGGTCCGCCGGTGGCGCCGACGGAACGTCCTGGTCGGGTCCTTCGCAGCGTTCGGCGTCACCGCGGCCTGCGTGGCCGCCTACGTCGCGGGCGCCCTGCACTGACCCACCCGCGGATCCGGACTCCGGACTCCGGAGACCGGTGCGCTGCGGACAGCGGCACCCTGGCAAGATGGAAAGCATGACCGACCAGCGCTGGATCAAGATCTGCGGCCTGTCGACGCCCGACACCGTGGACGCCGCCGTCGACGCGGGTGCCGACGCCGTCGGGTTCGTCTTCGCGGCGGGCAGCCCCCGCACCGTCACCGCCGACCTGGCGAAGGAACTGGTGGAGCGGGTGCCGGACGGCATCGACGCCGTCGGGGTCTTCCGCGACCAGAAGATCGACGAGATCGTCGGCATCGCGTCCGAGGTCGGACTCACCACGCTGCAGCTGCACGGTGGCGAGTCGCCGTCCGACTTCGCCCGGGCGCGTGACGCCGGCTTCTTCACCATCCGGGCCCTCGCGGCCGAGGACTACCTGCGCGAGACGCCCGAACAGCGCGCCGCGTTCGACCACGACCTGCTGCTGCTCGACGCGGCTGTGCCCGGCAGCGGCCGACTGATCGACCCGGCCACGATCGACGGCGTCGACGAGGCCTGGATCCTGGCCGGCGGGCTGACCCCGGCGAACGTGGTCGCCGCGGTCGAGGCACTCGACCCCGACGGCGTCGACGTGTCGAGCGGCGTCGAGTCGGAGCGCGGCGTCAAGGACCCCGCGAAGATCCGCGCCTTCGTCGAGGCCGTCCGCAGCCTGGGCTGAGCGCGCGCTCGCGCCGATCGGCCGCGGACGCGGCTCTGGACGCGACCGCGGACGGACAGGAGGCGCGGGGCGGGCCCGCCCCGGGCCTCCCGTCCGCCGTGCGTCCGTATCGGGCGCGGAAGACGCCGTCGTGTCCTGTCGACGCCGCGATGCATCCGAGACGCCGCCGGATCCGGCGGCGTCTCGGCGACGCCGCGGCGTCCTGGCGAGACGCCGGCGTCTCGCGCGGGGATCAGCGCAGGGTGGGGATGAGCTCGGTCAGGAACGCGTCGGTGTCCTCCCAGCCCTCGACCGCGTGGCAGGGGACGCCCAGCGCCTTCACCGGGTAGTCGTTGCCCTCTGGGTCGAGCCGGTCCCCGACGAAGAGCATGTCGTCGAGCGCGATGCCGGTGATCTCGGCGAGGCGCTGCATGCCGTAGGCCTTGTCGATGCCCTTGCGGGTGATGTCGATGCTCGTCGAACCGCCCGAGCGGACCTCGAGGTCGGCGAGGTCCTGCTGCACCAGGCGGCGCAGGTGGTCCTTCTTCTCGCCCGTCGGGTCCCACTGCTTCTTGACGTCCACCGGTGCCGACTGGCCGAGGGCGGAGAACGTGATCTGGGACCCGCGGTCCTCGAGGATGGGGCCCCAGGTCTCGGACTCCCAGTACCCGGCTTCCTTCGCACGGGTCTCGACCGCGGCGAGGGCGCGGTCCTTCTGCTCGTCGGTGAGGTCCTCGGCGTACTGCAGCGCCCAGTCCTGGTCCTGCCACCGGTAGTAGCGGGTGCCACAGGTCGGCAGGAGGTGCAGGGCGTCGAGCGTCAGCCCGTCGCGCTGCCGGAGCGGGGTGACCAGCTGCTGCTCGAACTGCGTGAAGTTGCCGCCGGAGATGACCGCGACCGGCACGACCTCGAGCAGGGACGCGAAGGTCTCGAGCATGCGGGGGTCGAGGGAGGACTTCGACGGGGCGAGCGTGTCGTCCAGGTCGAAGGCGACGAGGCGGGGCGTGGTCATGCCCCTGATCCTGCCAGAGGCCGCCGATCACATGCCGCGTGCGGTGCTCCGGGCTGCCGGGTGCTGCGTGATGTCTGCGGGGTCACGCGCGGTGCGTGGCAGGGACCCGGTCGCGGGCGTAGGTGATGTCGGTGTAGCCGTGCGGGGCGGGGTTGCCGTCCTCGTCGAGGTTCACGAACACGACCTCGTCGATCGTCAGGATGCTCCGGTGCGTGAAGAGGTTGCGCGCCTCGGCCCGCATGGTGAGCGACGTCCGGCCGAATCGGGTGGCGACGAGGCCGATCTCGACGATGTCGCCCTCCTTCGCCGACGACAGGAAGTTGATCTCCGACATGTACTTCGTGACGACCTTGCCGTTGCCGAGCTGGATGATCGCGTAGACGGCGGCTTCCTCGTCGATCCAGCGGAGCAGGCTGCCACCGAACAGGGTGCCGTTCGCGTTGAGGTCCTCCGGTCGCACCCACTTCCGGGTGTAGAAGTTCATCTCCGGCGGGGCGTCGTCCTGGTGCTGATCCATGTCACGTCATGGTACGCCGACGGCCGCGCCCCCGCAGGGACACGGCCGTCGTGACGATCCAGGGGCGGCGGTGTGCCGCCGTCGCTCACTCCTTGACGAGGACGACCTCGTCGAGGGCGATGCGGCTGCGCGGGGCGACCTCGCGCTCGGCGGCCTTCTCGTCGAGCTGTGACGGGTGCGCGACGGTGCCGACTGCCGTGACGGTGTACGGGACGAACCGCTCCGGCAGGTCGAACGCGGTGCGCAGTCCGGCGGCGTCGATGCCCGCCATCTGGTGCACGTGCAGCCCCTCGGCGTGGGCCTGCACCGTCAGGGCGGCGAGCGACTGGCCGAGGTCGTACTGGGCGAAGGGACGCTCGTCGCCGTCGGCGGTCACGGTCTCGAGCACACCGACGACCAGGGCGCTGGCACGGAAGGCCCACGCGGCGTTGAAGCCGAGCAGGTTCTCGTTGATCTTCCGGAACGTCTCGGTACCGCGGCGGCCAGCGATGAAGCGGCGGGGCTGGAAGTTCATGGCCGACGGTGCCCAGCGAGCTGCCTCGAGGACGGCGTCGAGCTGGTCGTCCGAGATCGTCGCGGTCCCGTCGTACGAGCGGGGGCTCCAGCGCTCCTCGAGCAGCGGCACGAGCGGCTGGCTGGAGTCGGTGGACCGGGTCAGGGTGTCAGCGTTCGTCGAGGTCATGGTGCGCTCAACGGTATTCGATGCGTACGCATTTCCGACCTGAGTGACGTCACATCCCCGCCTCCAGGTGCCAGGATGGAGGGGATGGGTGGCGTGTTGACCGGCTTCGCGATCATCGGCGTGATCATCGCCGGTGGGTACGTCGTCGGACGCATCGGTCTGCTCGGCCCGCACGCACAGTTCGTGATGAGCCGGCTCGCGTTCTTCGTGCTCATGCCGTGCCTGCTGTTCCACACCATCGCGACGGCCGACATCGCGTCGCTGCTGTCGTCGATGCTCTGGGTCTCACTGCTGAGTGCTGCCGTGGTCGCCCTCGCCGCCGCCGTGGTGTTCCGCTTCGTGCTGCGGCGGTCCGTCACCACGACCACCGTCGGAGCGCTGGCCTCGAGCTACGTCAACGCGAACAACATCGGGCTGCCGGTGGCCGTCTACGTGCTGGGGCAGGCGACCGCGGTCGTGCCGGTGATCCTGCTGCAGCTCGTCGTGATGGCCCCGATCGCGCTGACGATCCTCGACGCCGCGACCGCGGGTGGTGGCGGGTGGGGCAGGCGGATCGCCGGGCCGTTCCGGAACCCGATCATCATCGCCTCGCTCGTCGGGCTCGTGTGCTCGGCGACGGGGCTCACCCTGCCCGACCCCGTGCTCGAGCCGTTCTCGCTCGTCGGCGCTGCCGCGGTGCCGGTCGTGCTGCTGTCGTTCGGGATGAGCCTGCACGGTGCGACCCCGCTGCGGGACCCGGCGATCCGGACGGACGTCATCGTGGCGTCGTCGATCAAGCTCGTGGTGATGCCGGCGGTGGCGTTCGTGTTCGCGCGGTTCGTGTTCGGCCTGGGGGACCAGGACGTCTTCGTGCTCACCACGCTCGGCGCCCTGCCCGCGGCGCAGAACGTCTTCAACTACGCGCAGCGCTACGGGGCCGCGGTGCCGGTGGCGCGTGACGTCGTGCTCATCTCGACCCTCGGCTCGGTGCCCGTGCTGGTCGCGATCGCCGCCCTGCTGCACCCGTAGCGCTCGAGACGCCGGCGTGTGGCTTTGCGGAAGACGCCGTCGTGTTGTCGAGACGCCGGCGTGTGGCTTTGTGGAAGACGCCGTCGTGTTGCCGAGACGCCTCGATCTCGCCGAGACGCCGCCGCATTCGGCGGCGTCTCGCGCACTTGCGGGCGTCGTGCGCGCACGCCGGCGTCTTCCGCGTCCTGGACCTGCGGCGGGACGGACGGGAGGCGCGTGGCGGGGCTGCACCGGGCCTCCCGTCCGTCACGTGGTGGCGACCACCGCGGACCGTGCGCAGGAACGGTCGGGTGGCGCCCGCCGACCCGACCGTTCCTGCTCACGAAGTGGGAACAGCGCGCGCGTATGGTGGCGGGCACGCGGGGCGGACCGCCTCGCGACCGATGACCACGACGAGGAGACCTCCGATGGACACGATGGCGATGATGCAGAACATGTCGACGACGGACATGCCCGTGCAGATGGACATGAGCACGATGCAGGACACGATGATGGCGATGAACGCCGCGTCGATGGCCGCGACGATGTGTTCCGCGGCCGACATGCGCATGGGCGGCGACATGGCCACCTGCGCCGCGATGTGCTCGAACACCGCGATGCTCGCCGACACCGGCATGCGGATGATGATGCGTCCGATGGGCATGGACACGGCCGCGATGCAGGCGATGCTCATGGCCGTCGTCGCGATGGGCACCGCGTGCGCCGCCGAGTGCCGCACGCACCAGGACATGGACGAGTCGTGCCGCTACTGCGCGATGGCCTGCGACGAGATGGTGTCGAAGTGCCAGGCGATGCTCGACGCGATGGCCGCGTGAGCCGCTCCGGCTGCGCTACGCGACGCGCGCGGTGGTCTGCCGGCTGCCGGCGCTGAGGATCTCGGCGACCGGGTGGTGGGCGACCGGCTCGCCGACCGACAGGACGCCGTCCGCGTCCGCCACCCGCAGCTGGGTGATGCTCCCGTCGAGGAACAGCACCACGGCGTCGGCTGCGCGGGTCTCGACGACGATGCCGTCGCGCCACGCAGCGGGGGCCGCGGTCGCCATGAGGCGCTGGATGGGAAGGATCGTCGTGCGGGACATGGCTTCACCTGCTCTCGAAGGGGTTCGGTGCAGGAAACCTACGTCGACGTGACGGTCCTCGGCGCGACGGCGGACGCCGGGCGTAACAGAGCGGGTGCCGACGTTCCGGCCTGGTGCCCCGGCTCCGCTCAGAAGATCATCGGGCGGTCGTCGTCGAGCGACGTGTCCAGGTCGAGGTCCACCACCACGGGCACATGGTCGCTCGGGGCGTCGCCCTTCCGCTCGTTCCGGTGGATCGACGCGTCGATGACGACGTCGGCGAAGGCCTGCGAGCCGAGCACGAAGTCGATGCGCATGCCCTCGTCGCGCGGGAACCGCAGCTGCTTGTAGTCCCAGTAGGTGTACCCGTCGGGCACGATCGGGCGGACGACGTCCTGCAGCCCCCGGGCCTCGAACTCGCGGAACGCTGCCCGCTCGGGCTCGCTGACGTGCGTGGACCCTTCGAACACCCGCAGGTCCCAGACGTCCTGGTCGAGCGGTGCGACGTTCCAGTCGCCCATCAGCGCGAGCGGGGTCTCCGGCGACGCCTCGATCCACTCCGACGTGCGGTCGGCCAGCTGCGCGAGCCAGTCGAGCTTGTACGTGTAGTGCGGGTCGCCGAGCTCGCGGCCGTTCGGCACGTAGAGGCTCCAGAGCCGCACGCCGTCGACCGTGACGCCGATCGCGCGGGCCTCGACCGGCAGGTCCGGCCCCTCGTGGCCCTTCAGGAACCCGGGCTGGCCCGGGAAGTCGCGGGTGACGTCCTCCAGCGGCAGACGGCTGGCGAACGCGACGCCGTTCCACTGGTTCAGGCCGTGGGCCTCGACGTGGTAGCCCGCAGCCTCGAACTGCTCGACCGGGAACTGCTCCGGCTTGCACTTGATCTCCTGCATACCGAGGACGTCGACGTCCTCACGCACCAGCCAGTCGACGATCCGACCCACTCGGGTGCGGACGGAGTTCACGTTCCAGGTCGCCACGCGCATGGAACAAGAACCTACCGGTGCCGACTGACGACGAGGTCGGCACGTGCATCGTCTGTGCGGCGTCCGGCACGATGGTGTTCGCTGGAGGCCAGCAATCGACCGCACGGAGGCAGCAATGGCATCGACGACGAACCGCGTCGACGGGACCCCGACCGGGGCCACGCTCGGCACCGGGGCAGGCAACACCCAGCCCGCAGGCACCACCACGACGCAGGTCACCGCCAAGGGCAAGACCATCATCGACGACACGGTCGTCGCGAAGGTCGCGGGCATCGCCGCTCGCGACGTGCCGGGCGTCTTCGCGCTCGGCGGCAACGCCTCGCGCGCGTTCGGCGCCATCCGCGACGCCATCGGCTCGAGCGCGCTCGGCCAGGGCGTCCGCGTCGAGGTCGGCGAGACCCAGGTGGCGGTCGACCTGACGATCGTCGTCGACTACCCGACGCCGATGATGGAGGTCGCCTCCGCGGTCCGCGCCGCCGTCACGAGCGCCGTGACCGAACTCGTCGGCCTCGAGGTCACCGAGGTCAACATCGCCATCAACGACGTGAACATCCCGGCCCTCAACGGCGTCGCGGACGAGCTCGACACCCGGGACGGTCGGGTCCGTTGAACGCCACCGTCGTCGGGATGGGCGTCGGTGCCCTGCTCGCGATCGTCGCCGTGACGCTCGGGTTCTGGGCGTTCGTCGTGGTCGCCGTCTGCATGGCGCTCGGCGCACTGGTCGCACGCATCGTCACCGGCGACGTCGACTTCCGTCGCCTGCTCGACGTGCTGCGCGGACGCCGGAGCTCGTCGTGAGGGACCCCGCCGTCGCCACGACCGGCGACCGCGGCGTCCGGGTCCCCGGTTCCGGTCCTGGCGCTGCTCCCGTCGGTGTCCGGGTCCCCGGCTCCGACAGGATCGGAGCCCACGCGCTGGTGCGGACCGCGCAGGCGGTCGCCGCCGAAGCGCTGCGCGTTGCCGCCCGGGAGGTCCGTGCCCGCGTCGCCGACGACGGCCGCGGTGCGCTGGCGGTCGAGATCACGGCCCCGCTCGCCCTGCCGGTGCTGGGCGCGCACGCACTCCCCGACGAACCGGTCGTCGCCACGGCGCACCGGGCTCGCGGCACGATCGCCGAGCGCTTCCGGACCATCACCGGCCGACAGGTCGCCCGCGTGACGGTGACGTTCGCGTCGTCGGTGGTGGACACCCCGCGGAGGGTCCGGTGACCGTCCCACCCCTCGTCGGCGCGCCCGCCGGGGACCACGCTGCCACCTACCGGCGCCTGCTGCGTCGGGAGACCCACGTCTCCCGTTCGGGCGCCGTCGTCGTCGCGATGCTCATCGCCCTGGTGCTCGCCGCCGCTGCGGTCTTCGCCGGGGCGCTCGTCCTGCTCGACCAGAACGTGCTCGGTGTCGACCCCCGTGCCGTGGTCGACGCCGCCCTCGCCGCGCCGGACGGCCTCGACACGACGATCGTGATCGGTGTCGGCGCCGTCGTCGCCCTGATCGGCCTGGTGCTCCTGCTGCAGGGGATCCTGCCGCAGCGGCGCCCACGCCACACGATGTCGTCCGACCGGCTCGCCGTGGTCGTCGACGACGAGGTCCTGGCCTCCGCCGCGGCCCGCGCCGCCCGATCCGCGACCCGTCTGGGCGCCGACGCCGCCGTGGGCACAGTCGGCCGTCGCACGGTCGACGTCGTGCTCCGGCCCGCAGCCGGGGTGGACGTCCCCGCGGTGGCCGCGACCGAGGCCGTCGAGCGGGAGTTCGCCGCGATCGACGCGCAGCCGGCCCTCGCCGCGCGCGTCCGGGTGCAGCCGACGGGGCGGGTGGACGGATGAACGCCACGAACCGCGCACTCGGACGCACGGCACTGATCGTGCTCGGGCTCGTCCTGCTCGTCGCCGGGGTCGCCGCGATTCTGGTGCAGACCGCCCAGAGGTTGCCCCTTGTCGCATCGTGGTGGCGCGTGGTCGGCGATGCCCTCGCCGGACTCGGCACCGGAGCGTCGCGTGACGACTCGGTGTTCGCGTGGACCTGCGTGCTCGGCGGTGGTGTCGTGCTCGGCGTGCTCGCACTCGTGGTGCTGACGACGCTCGGCGGAGGTCGCGAGAGCACCGTGGTGGACAGCGACGGCTCAGCGGACGGCGTCGCCGGTTCGGTGCGCATCGAGTCCACCGCCGTGCAGCACGCGCTCTCCTCGGCCATCGGGGACCTGCCCCAGGTCGGCTCGCTCGCCGTCGACGTCTACCGGGTCCGTGGCGGTCGGGCGATCCGGGTGCGGGTCCGTCCGCGGCGGGGAGCCGCGCCGCGGGAGATCACCGAACGGGTCGAGGCCGTCGTCGCCGACCTGGACGCCCTGCTCGGCGAACGCCTGCCGGTGCTGCTCGAGATCGCCCGTGGCGGTTCGGGGTCGTCCCGCCCGGACCGCGTGCACTGAGCGTCGCCGTGGTGCGCTCGATCGGTGGACTGCCCCGGCCGGGCGAGACCGTCCCGGTGCCGCACGTCGTCGCCCAGGCGGCCCGAGGGCGTGAGGTCGCGCTCGTCTGGCACAACCAGATCGGCGGGACGACGTTCCGCATCGGACCGGACGCGCACGCCGAGGAGTTCGTGAAGGTCTTGCCGCACGCCTACGGTTCGTGGGTCGGCGGCGAGGCCGCGCGGCTGACGTGGGCGTCCCGGTACGCCCGGGTGCCGGAGGTGCTCGACCACGACACCGACGAGGACGGCGTCTGGCTGCACACCCGCGCGGTGCCCGGCTGGAGCGCCGTCGACCCGCGTTGGCACGACGAACCCCGGACGGCGGTGGTCGCGGTGGGGGAGGGCCTGCGCGCGCTGCACGACGCCCTGCCGGTCGACGACTGCCCGTTCACGTGGTCCACGGTGGACCGGCTCGATCGCGCGCGTGCGGCCGACACCGACGCCGACCGGGGGCCGGGCTCGCTCGGTCCGGAGCCGCCGACCGACCGGATCGTCGTCTGTCACGGCGACGCGTGCACGCCGAACACGCTCATCGGTGCGGACCGGCGGTGGAGCGGGCACGTCGACCTGGATGCGATGGGCGTCGCTGATCGCTGGGCCGACATCGCGGTGGCGACGATGGCGCTCGGCTGGAACTACGGACCCGGGTGGGAGCCGCTGTTCCACCGGGCGTACGGGCTGCCGGACGACCCGGAGCGCACCGCGTGGTACCGGGCGCTGTGGAACACCGACGTGGACGACGTGGGGCCTGCCGCGGGCTGAGCCGGAGGCGGGCTGGTCCGCTAGAAGGCGACGCCGCGCGCCGACATGAACGGCACCGGGTCGGTGGTGGCGCCGTTGATGTGCACCTCGACGTGGCTGTGGCAGCCGGTCGATGCCCCGGTGGAGCCGACGAGTGCGATGAGCTGCCCCGCGGAGACCTGTTGTCCGGTGGCGACCCGGAAGCCGCCGTCGACGATGTGGCCGTACGCGGTCTGCACGCCGCCGCCGTGGTTGATCCGGACGTAGTTGCCGTACCCGCCGTACCAGCCGACGTAGTCGACGGTGCCGGCCGAGGCCGCGACGATGGGCGTGTAGCAGCCGCTCGCCAGGTCGGTGCCCTCGTGCATGGTCACGACGCCGGTGATCGGGTGCACGCGGTACCCGTAGGGGCTGATGACGTAGCCGCTGGCGGGGCGGACCCAGCCGGTCCCCGAGCCCGCGCCGACGGAACCGCCGCCGCCGGAGCCGCTGCTGCCGGTCGAGCCGCCGCCTGACGGAGCGCCCCCGCCGGAGTTCGCGGCAGCCTGTGCGGCGGCCGCTCGCTGCGCGGCTGCTGCGCGCTCTGCGGCTTCGCGTGCCGCCTTCTCTTCCGCCGCCTTGCGGATGCGCTCACCCTTGGCGAACTCGGCTTCGGTCCGGACCCGGCCCGAGGTCAGCGTCGCGAGCTGGGCGTCGAGTCGTGCCTTGTTCGACTGCTGCTCGTCGTAGGCGGCCTGCACGGCGTCGGACGCCGTCTGGGCTTCCTGCATGCGGTCTTCTGCTTCGGCGGCGAGGTCGCCGAGTGCTTCGGCGGCGCGGTCTGCCTGCGCTTCGAGCGAGCTGGCGACGGCGGCGTCGGAGCTCGCGGCGGCCTGCACACGCTCGGCCTGCTCGGAGAGCTTGCTCAGCGCGCCGAGGTTGTAGAGGAGGTCGCTGGCGTCCTTGCCCTGGGTGATCACCGAGGTGGTGACGTCGGCACCACCGGAGCGGGACATCTGCGCGGCGAACTGGCCGGCCTGCGCGGCGCTCTGGTCGGCGACCTCCGCGTGCTCCTTCGCGTCGGCGCGGAGCTGCTGTTCCTTCTCTGCGGCGGTCTGGGCCTTGCGCTGCGCCTTGTAGAACACGTCACCGAGCTTCTGCGCCTTCGCCTCGGCAGCCTCGACCTTGGCGTCGAGTTCGCTGATGATGCCCCGGATCTCGGTGATCTGCCCCTGCTTCGCGGATTCCTTGCCACGGGCGGACTTCACTTCGTCCCACGTGGGGTAGGTCACCGCCTGGGCCGCCGGGGCATCGACCACGACCGTGCCGACGAGGCCCGCGAGCGCCAGGCCGGTGACGGCGAGGCGCAGGCGCACGGGGACACGGGGGACACGGAGGCGTGAGGGGCGAGACATCGAGCACGAGCCTATACATCCGTACAGCGAGCATCGGACGGCAACGCGCCGCTGTGGACAACTTCAGCAGCGGATCAGAAGCCGCGCTCGCGGCGGATGACGTCGGCGCTCCCGACGACGTCGCGCCGCAGGAGGGCCTGCCCCGCGGTGCCGGCGTAGTCGTAGACGTCGAAGCCGGTGCAGTGGGTGATCGTCGCCGGCGGGCCGAGGGAGTCCTCGACCGCGGTGGTCCAGAGGTCGTGCGACCCGACCACCACGAAGCTCGGGTCGGCACCGCGGTACGCCCCGAGGTCGACGAGCCACGGGTACGTCTCGAAGGTGTCGCGGACCTGCAGCAGCTCGAGGTTCGTCGACGCGTAGGTGGCGAGGGGACGGACGGTCCAGAACTGTCCGACGCCGGTGACCTGGCGTCCGTGCGCCCAACGGTCGAGGCACGCCGCCGCCGGGTACCGGGCGGTCGCCACGGCGTGGGCGGTCCCGGGGGTCACCGCGACGCCCACCGCGAGCACGGCGGCCATCGCGACCGCGACCCATGCTCGGACGCCCCGGTGCGGACGGTGGACCCGTGTCCGGCGCACCGCGGTGCGGGTGAGTTCGGCCACGGCGACGAGTGCGAGCAGCGGTGCGGTCACGATCGGCTGCAGGTAGCGCGGGGTCTCGGACCCGGCGACGACGACCCCGACGGACACCGCGACGACGGTCACCAGGGGGAGCAGCGTCGCGACCAGCACGGTGCGGGCGGTGCGGACCCGCCAGGCCCAGACCGTGCCGCCGACGGTGACGAGCACGCCGGCGAACAGCAGCAGCAGGCCGACGTCGCCCGGTGCCGTGCCCGCCCGGTCGTCGGTCAGCGCCGCGAAGAACCGCAGCGTCTCACCGGCCCGCGACGGCTGCACGTACGTCGCGGGGTCGAGGGAGACGAACGGCCGCAGCGGGATCCGCACCAGGTACCCGACGACCGAGCCGATGGTGACGGCACCGGACAGCAGCGCCGCCGGACGCCACGGCACCCGGCGCGCCAGCACCAGGAGCCCGAGCGTGACGACGACCGGAGCGGCGGACCACGGCACGTACAGCGGGTTCGACGCCGTCGTGCACGCGGCGACGAGTCCGAGCACCACGAGCAGCAGCACCGACGCCCGGCCGAGCCGCACCGACCGCAGCACGAGGACCGCGGTGCCGAGCATCGCCAGCACGGCACCGTAGTAGTAGGTCGTCGTGAGCAGCAGCGACGCCAGCTCGAGCGAGGTCGCCGTCGCCGACGACTCGGTCAGCACCAGCAGGGTGACGAGGCCGAGCGCCCCGGCCGACACCGCGATCCGGGCGGGGCGCCCGGCGGACGGCATCAGTTCGTTCGCGGCCGCACGCACCAGCGCGTAGACGGCGAGGAGCACGAGCACCCCGTTCAACGCCAGGGCCTGCTGCGGCGTCGCGGTCACCAGCGCGCTGAACAGGTACGCGGGCAGCTCGGGGAAGAAGAACAGCGCGGGCGACATCGCCCACTCGAACGGCTGCCCGGCCTGCAGCGAACGCTCGACGAGCGGCAGCAGCACCGAGTCGCCGTCGTACCAGAGCAACGCCACCCGTTCCGTCGCGACGACGTGGCGCAGGGCGATGACGGCCAGGGCCAGCGCGACCAGGCCGCCAAGGGCCTCCCGTCCGATCGTGACGGCCACGGCACCGGGCCGGCGGCCGCCGGCCGGAGCCGGCTCCACGGCGGCGCGACGCGGTGCACGGGACATGCCCCGGAGCGTACCGACGCTGCCTCGGTGCCAGCACGCACAGACGCTCAGGCTGGGGGAGCGCGCTGCGGGCCCGACCGGCTACCCTTGTGCGCTGTGACCGACGCGCGCGAACAGTTGATCCAGTACATCTCCTCCGAAGCGGTGTTCCACGGCGACTTCACCCTGACCAGCGGGAAGAAGGCGACGTACTACATCGACCTGCGGAAGGTCAGCCTGGACCACCGCGTCGCGCCGCTGATCGGACAGGTCATGACCGAGCTCGTGCAGCAGGTGCCGGACGTCTCCGCCGTCGGCGGGCTCACCATGGGCGCCGATCCCATCGCCAGCGCCGTCCTGCACCAGGCCGCCGCCCAGGGACTGACCTACGACGCCTTCGTCGTCCGCAAGGAACCGAAGGACCACGGCCGCGGCAAGCAGGTCGAGGGCCCGGACCTGCAGGGCAAGCGCGTCGTCGTGCTCGAGGACACCTCCACCACCGGTGGCTCGCCGCTCAAGGCGGCCGAGGCGCTCGAGCGCGAGGGCGCGATCATCGCCGCCGTCGCGGTCGTCGTCGACCGGGACACCGGTGCCAAGGAGACGATCGAAGCGGCTGGCTACCCGTACTTCGCAGCCATCGGGTTGGCTGATCTGGGGCTGACCGCGTGACCGAGGAGCGTCCGGACGACGCACGCGAACCCGACGGCACCGCCGGCCCGGCAGACGGGGACGACGGCCAGGAGGCTCGGCGTGCGTCCGGATCGGACGCTCCGTTCCACGGTCTCCGCAGCGCTGCGGACATCTTCGGGGCCCCGCGGGGCGAGGAGGACTGGCCGTCGCGCCGGGAGCGTCGCGAGGCCGAGCGCACCGCGCGTGAGACGGGCGCACCGCTGCCCGAGCCGTTCGTGCCCGAGCCCGAAGATGCTGCGCCTGCGCCTGCGCCTGCGCCTGCGCCTGCTCCTGCTCCTCCTGCTGCGCCGGACGACTCGACCCAGGCCATCTCGATGCCCGCCGAGCTGCTCGCGCCGTCGGAGAACCCCGACGCCGCCGTCGAGCACGAGCGCTCCACGCTGCACGACCGGATCCCGGCCGCCGCGGACGTCCCCCCGGACTCCACCGCACCGCACCCGTCGTCGATCGTGCTGCCGACGGCCCAGGCCCACCGCGACGAACGTGCCGCCGCGTCCAAGGCGATCGAGGACGAGCGTCGCCGCGTCGACCCGTTCGGCGAGGGCCGTGCCGACGTCGACTGGCTCGGCCGTGCGACGGGATCGCACCCGGAGCCCGTGGCGCCCGCTGCGCCGCAGCCCCTCGGTGTCGAGAACGTGCTGCCCCCGACCGAGGAGCCGCCGACCTTCACCGACCTGTTGCGCATCACGAGCACCGGGCCGGTCCCCACGCAGACCGGCGCCCACGACCGGCCGTTCGACTGGGCGATCGGCGACGACGACGAGCCCGGCGAGGTCCCGGCGACGCTGACCACCGACTCGTTCGACACCACCGCACTGTCCGCAGGGTCCTGGTCGCTCGCCGACGAGTTCGACGACGAGGACGAGGTCGTGGCCGGCGAGGTCGACACCCCGGCCGCCGGGCTGCCCCAGGCGCCGCGCACCTACCCGGTGCCGCCGGCCGTGCCGGTCCCGCCCGTGGTGCCGCCGGCTGTGCCCGCTGCCGGTGCCACCGCTACCGGCGCAGGTGCCGCCGCCGCTGCTGCTGCCGGCGCCGCTTCGCCGGACACGAGCGACCCCGCGGACCCGACCGAGGCAGTGGACGCGCCCCGTGCGTCCACCGGAGCCGACGAAGCGGAGGCGACCGAGGGCCTCCGATCTGACGCCCCGACCACCGCGATCCCGGCAGCCGGGACGCCCTGGTGGTCCGAGCCCGACGCGACCGTGCCGCCGACCGCTGCGCCGCCGCTCGTGGAGCCGACCGCGGGTGCCCAGGAGTACCCGGCACACCTGCCGCCGTCGGTCGGACAAGACCTCGACGCCGTGCTCGGACTGGGCCGGACCGAGACCGGTCCTCAGCCGGAGTCGCTGCCCGCCGCCGCGCCGGACGACCTGGACCAGTCCGAGTGGGACGGCCGCGAGACCAGCGACACGAGCGCCATCAAGGACCTGTTCGGCACCGAGGCCGTCGGGCAGCTCGGTGACACCGGCTACGACCCCGAGGACACCGGCACGCGGATGATGCCCGCGGCTGCCGTGCCCACGGCTGCTGCTGCGCCGGCTGCGGCCCGCCCTGCTGCTGGTGCTGGTGTCGGCCGGTCCGCGGCTGCTCCGGACCGACAGCCCGGCGAACGCGACAACTTCATCAACGAGGGCTTCGCGCGGCTGCGGAACGAGGGCAAGCGCGGCAAGCAGCTGCTGATCTACGGGTCGATCGCCCTGATCCTCGTGCTCATCGTGCTGGTCTTCCTGCTGTCGAAGTGGATCCTCGGCAACAACATCGCCGACCAGGCCGTCCCGACGAAGTCGCCCTCGGCTGCGTCCTCGGCATCGGCGGCCCCGACCGCCGCTCCCTCGACCGCGCAGTCGAGCGAGGCCACCGCACCCGCCGCCGCGCTGCAGTTCGCGACGACCCCTGCCCTGCCCGGTGAGCACCCGTGGACCGACCTGGCCGGTGGGGAGTGCCTGTCCCCGTTCACGAACGCGTGGTCGCAGACCTTCACGGTGGTGGACTGCGCGACGCCGCACATCGGGCAGCTGACCGCACGCCTCGCCGTCGAGGGTGACACCTACCCCGGTGCCGAGGCCCTTGCGACCCAGGCGGCCGACCAGTGCCAGTCCGACACGGCCCTGAACGCCTCGGCCGCGGCTGCCGTGGGCGACGTGCAGGTGCAGGGTTCCTACGCGCCGGACCAGGCGACGTGGGACCAGGGTGACCGGTTCATCGCGTGCTTCGTGACGCGGTCGTCGGGGCAGCCGCTGACCGGGTCGTTGGCTCCGGGGGCGTAGGGGCGCGGGGCGGGGCGCACCCGTTCTGCGACGATCCACCCCGTGATCGACGGGTGCTCTGTCGGAACTTGCACACGCAGCGGATGCGTGCGCAACGAACGACATCCCACCCGTCGAACGACGAGTGGGATGTCGGAACATGCACGCGCATCCGCTGGCGCGCGGGCGTCAGGCGCTCGCGGGCACCTTCGCCGACACGTCGGACAGCGTCTGCAGCTCGTCGGCGGAGAGCTCGAGCTCCGCCGAGGCCAGCAGCGCCGGCAGCTGCTCGGTGTTCCGGGCGCTCGCGATCGGCGCGACGACGTCGGGCTGCGCCTGCAGCCAGGCGAGTGCGATGGTGGCGATCTCGGAACCGTGCGCATCGGCGATCGAGGACAGCGCATCCACGACGGCGAGCCCTTCGTCGGTGAAGTAGCCGGACACCTGGCCCTCGCGGTCCTTGCCGGCGAAGTCGTCCTTCGTGCGGTACTTGCCGGTCAGGAACCCCGCGGCGAGCGAGAAGTACGGCACGACGCCGAGCCCGTGCTCGTGGGCGAGCGGTGCGATGTCGGACTCGTACGGCTGGCGGGTGACCAGGTTGTAGTGCGGCTGGATCGCGACGGGCTGGGCGAGGCCGTTCTCCGTCGCGATGCGGATCCACTCCGCGGCGCGGTCCTTCGAGTAGTTCGAGATCGCGGTGTACCGGACCAGACCGTCCTGCACGAGCTGGTCGAAGGCGCGGACGGTCTCCTCGAGCGGGGTCGACTGGTCGTCGAAGTGCGCGTAGTACAGGTCGATCCGGTCGGTGCCGAGGCGCTCGAGGCTGGCGCGGGCAGCGGCGGCGACGGTGTCGGCGCCCAGGCCCTGGAACTCCGGGTGTTGCGAACCCTTGGTGGCGATGACGACGTCGTCCCGCTTGCCCGAGGCCCGGAGCCACGAACCGATCACACGCTCGGACTCGCCACCCGAGTTGCCCGGCGCCCACGCGGAGTAGACGTCGGCGGTGTCGATGAAGTCGCCGCCGGCCGCGGTGTAGGCGTCGAGGACCTGGTGCGAGGTCGACTCGTCCGCCGTCCACCCGAAGACGTTGCCGCCGAGGGCGAGTGGGAACACGTGCAGGTCACTGGTACCGATGCGGGGCATGCGGAGGTCCTTTCGTGGTCGGAGGTGCGGTGGGAGCGAACCGCACGTCTCCCGACGCTATGCCCCGATGCTTGACACGGCCCCGGCGCGAGGGGCTTCGATGTAGGGATGACCACGCTCACCGATGCCCTCACCGACGCGCGATCCTCTGCCCGGTTGCAGGCCGTGATGGCCGCGGGCACCACCCCGGACCCGTCGGACCTCGAGGTGCTCGTCGCGCAGTGCGCCGTGGAGCCGGACTTCTTCGTCCGCGACATGCTGACGTGGGCACTGACCCGACACCGGGCCGAGGACGTCGTGGCCCGGGTGCTGCCCGAACTCGAGCGCCCCGAGCCGCAGGCCCGCAGCCAGGCGCTGCACACCCTGTCGAAGATCGGTGACCCGGACGCCTGGCCGGCGGTGCGCCCGCTGCTCGGGGACCAGGACGACGAGGTGCTCCGAGCCGCCTGGCGTACTGCGGTCGCCCTGGTCCCCGGCGACGAGCGGGCGTCGCTCGCGCGGACCCTCGCGGTGCAGCTCGGCGTCGGCGACCGGGATCGTCGGCTCAGCCTGTCGCGTGCGCTGGTGGGACTCGGCGAGGACACCGTCGCGCCGGTGCTGGCAGCGGCTGCCGACCGGGGCTCCGACGTCGTCCGCGAGCACGTGCGCGAGACCGAACGCCTGCTGCACGACCCCGGCGTCGCCTCCGAGTACGCGCTCGAACGGGCTCGGCGCGAGGTCGCCCTCGGCCGGACGCGTTCGGTCAAGGGGTAGGGCCGGCGGGCGCGCCCGGCCGGGCGCGCCGGGTGGTCGCGGACTGTCGGTTTCGGGGCTGTCGGGCGACGGATGGTGACCGGTCGGCGGACGTGAGCGGGGTGTCGTGACCGGCGGGGGTGCCGGACGGGAGGCGCGTGGCGGTCGCGCGCTGAGCCTCCCGTCCGTCGCCACGCGCGTTCGCGGGCCGCGGTGCGGTCGTGACACCCCGTGCGCTCGGCGCCGAGCGGTCGCGAATCGTCGGTTGCGGGGCTGTCGGACGACAGTTCGTGACCGCTCGGCGGACGTGAGCGGCGTGTCGCGACCAGCCGACCAGCCGACCGGCCGACCGGCCGACCGGCCGCGACCAGCCGGCCAGCGCCCGCAGCGCGGTCAGTCGCCGTCGGGCGCCAGCCAGATGGACGCGGCGGCGGCGGCCGGCAGGTCGACGAGGGACTCCGAACCGTCGGTCGAGCGTCGTGACACCGCGATGACGCCGGCGTAGTCGCGCACCCTCTCCACCCGCAGGTGCGTGCCCAGCCGGACCCCGAGCTCGTCGAAGTACCGCAGCAGCGACGGGTCGTCGTCCGAGACCCGGTCGACCGTGCCGCACGCACCGGGCTCGATCGCGCCGAGGAGCGTGCCGGGGGAGTCCGGCACGATGCCGTCCGCGCCGGGGATCGGGTCACCGTGGGGGTCGTGCGTCGGGTGCCCGAGGTCGGCGTCGACACGGTCCAGGAACCGCTCCGAGACCGCGTGCTCGAGGGCCTCGGCCTCGGTGTGGACCTCGTCCCACGAGTAGCCGAGCCGCCGCACCAGGAACGTCTCGATCAGCCGGTGCCGGCGGACCATCGCCACCGCGACCTGCTGGCCCAGGGGCGTGAGGACGACGCCGTAGTACGGGGTGTGCTCGATCAGGCCGTCACGGTCGAGCTTCTTGAGGTTGCCCGACACCGTCGACGCCGACACCTTCAGCGACGCGGCGATGTCCCGCGTCGCCAGCCCGGGCCCGCCGCGCTCGCTGGCCTTCCAGATGAGCTTGACGTAGTCCTCTGCCATCGTGGACAGGGAGGGCAGGCGCATACCGCCAATCGTACGTCCCGCCTGGTACAACCGGGAGGTGACCACGACCACCCCCACCCGAGCCCGCCGCCGTCGCTGGCCGGTGCCCCCGTCGCTGCTGCTCGGGCTCGCGCCGCTCGTGGTGTTCGCGGCCATCAGCGCCTGGCGCTCGCGGCCGAGTGACGACTACGCGACCCTCGCGCAGACCGTCGACAGCGTCGTGCACGCCCTGGTCATCCCCGAGGGCATCGCCGTCGCCGCGCTCGCCGTGTTCGTCACGGCGCTCGGCTGGTGGCGGATCGCCACGGTCGACCCGGTCCGGACGCGGGTGCGGTGGACGATGCTCGCGCCGATCCTCGTGCTGGTGGTGTGCGTCGTGCGGCTGCCCCTGATCGACTGGACGGCGCTGCCGGCGCACTACTTCCTGCTGCTCGCCGTCGGGGTGCTGTTCGTCGGGGTGTTCGAGGAGCTGATGGCCCGTGGGACCCTGCTCGTCGGGCTGCGCCGCCGCCTGCCCGAGATGGGTGTCTGGGCGCTGTCGTGTGTGCTGTTCGGGCTGCTGCACCTGCTCAACGCGCTCGCCGGGGCGGGCATCGGACCGACGCTGATCCAGGTCGTGTTCGCGGCGTCGTTCGGGTCGACGCTGTACGTCGCGCGTCGGCTGACCGGGTCCCTGCTCGCACCGGTGCTGCTGCACGCCTTCTGGGACTTCGGGTCGATCGGGTTCTCGGCGACCGCGGACACGGGCGACTTCGGGAAGCTGACCCTGCTCGGCCTGATCGGGCTGTTCTCGTTCGGGGTGCTCGCGTTCGGCATCGTGGCGGGCGGGGTCGTCGCCTGGTACGACGACCGACCGCGGCGGCTGGCGAAGCGGTGGCGGACGGTACCGCCCATGGGGGCGGTCGTGGTGCCGGGAGGCGAGCCGCGCCTCCAGGCCGACGTGGTCTGAGGGAACGGACGCGACGGGCGCTGCACTGGCGGACGCTGCGCCGACTGGCGCTGCGCCGACGGGCGCGGGGCGAGCCCGCGCGGACGCGACGGTGCCCCGGAGCGCAGCACGCTCCGGGGCACCGGTCTGTCGAGTCAGTCGGCCCGACGCGTCGTGTCAGTCGGCCCGACGCTCCGTGTCAGTCGGCCCGACGGCGGAGCTGGCGACGGCGGATGACGACCAGCGCGATGCCGGACATCAGGAACACGATCGCGGCGATCGTGACCCCGGTGAGCTGCGCACCGGTGAAGGCCAGGCGCGTCGCCGACGGGTCGGTCGCGGACGGGTCGGCGGCGACGGTCTGCCCCGTGGCCCCGGCTCCTGCTGAGGCACTCGAGACCGGCGCTGCCCCGCTCCCCGTGCCCGCACCCGTGCTCGAGCCGCTGCCGGTCCCACCAGCGGAACCGGTGCTCGCGCCCGTACCGCTGCCGGAGCCCGTGTGCGGCTTCGTCGTGGGCTTCGGGGTCGGCTTCGGCGTGACGGCCGTCGACACGATCCGCGAGACCGCACCCGTCTTGGTGTTCAGGAGCACCTCGCGGTGCTGCGGGTGCGTGAAGTCGAACATGCCCCGGAGGGACCCGGCACGAGCATCGAACGACTGGTCACCGATCCGGCCCGTCGACCAGTTGTCCTCGATGAACTTCGTGGTCGAGGTCTGCTCGATGGCGGTGTGGTCGACGTGGTTCTGCTTGGCGAACGGCGAGATGACCAGGTACGGCAGCCGCTGCGAGGGGCCGCAGCGGTCGAGGTACCCACCGGCGACACCGACCTTGGTCGCGGCCGTGGTGCAGACCGTGGTGTCGTTCGAGGAGTCCGTCGAGCCGTTCAGGATCGTCGGCGCGACGTGGTCGTACCAGCCGTCCGAGTCGTCGTAGTTGATGACGATGGCCGTGCTCGACCACTCCGGCGACCGCTCGATCTCGTTGATCTTCGACGTCAGGAACTTCTGCTCGTCGAGCGGGTCGGAGTACGCGGCGTGGCCGTCCTGGGCCTCGGGTGCCTTGAGGAAGGACACGGCGGGCATCCGGTGCTCGGCGAGGGCCGTGTCGAACGCGGACAGGTCGTACTGGTGGTTCGCCCGGTCGGTGGAGCCGATCATGCGGTCGCTCGTCGGTGCCAGGTGGTGCGGGTTCGACGTCGACGCGTAGTACGCGAACGGGTTGTGGTGCGGCGAGTAGTCGTTGCTGACCGAGCCGCCGACGTTCGTCGTGGTGGCGTCGCACTTGGCGAGCGTGCCGGTGCCCGCGTAGGCCGTCGTCGGGGTGAAGCCGCCCTGGAACCAGCCCCAGGTGACGCCCTTCGCGTTGAGCAGGTCGCCGATGTTCTTGCCCGACATCTTCACCAGGTTCGACGTCGACGTGTGGTCCTTGTCGGAGCAGTCGTCGTAGGCGGGGTCCGGGTCGGCGGTGACGGTGCCCTGGCCCGCGGCGTCCTTCGCGACGACGGCGGTCGAGGTCGGCACCGTGGCACCGGTGACCGAGTCCACGCCCGTGCCGCCGTGGGTGTTGCCGCTGATCAGGTTGAGCGCCCCGGGGGTGGAGGGTCCGAAGCCGGTGTCCCAGGCGTTGTCGCTCATCGCGTAGTTCTGGGCGTAGTTCCACAGCCCGGTCGTGGTGTTGCCGTCGTAGTAGTCCATCGTCAGGCCCGGCGAGCCGTACAGCCCGGTGCAGGTGTCCACCGAGGTGCTCTCGACGAACTTGTCCATGGCACCGCCGTCGACGGCCTTCTGCTCGGGCAGGTAGTTGTGGTTCTGGTCGCAGGTGAGCGCCTGGGCGGGCGTCAGCCGTGACGGGGCGTAGGCGTTCGGGTTCTTCGTCAGGGTGCCGGAGGACGCGAGCGTGTTCACCTTCGGGGTGCTCCGTGCGGCGGTGAAGCGGGTGCCGTCGGTGTTCGCGGCCTTCGGGTAGGTGCCGAAGTAGTGGTCGAACGACACGTTCTCGTCGTACATGACGACGACGTGCTTGATCGGGGTGGTGGTCCTGAGGGAGTTGTCCGCGGCGGACGCCGACTGCGGGATGGCGAGGGCCGTCCCGGCGACGGCCGCCAGGGCCATGATGGCGAGCGCGCCCTGTTGGACGCGTCGTTCGGAAGGTCGGAACACGTGGAACCTCTCACTGGTCGGGACGGTGGGGTGGTGGGGGAGCGGTGGGGCCCGGCGGGCGGGCGGGTCCGGGCGGGTCCGTGCGGGCGGGGCCGTGCGGGCGACGGCCCGGGCTGGGATGTGCGAGCGTCGGCCCTGCTAGGTCCGTGCGAGCAGTCGACGGCCCAGCCAGTCGTCCGCGTGGCGGACCCCGGGCAGGGCGAAGAAGTAGCCGCCGCCGACCGGTGACACGTAGTCGACCAGGGGCTCGTCGACCAGGCGCTTCTGCACGGCGACGAACTGCCGTTCCAGGTCGGCCTGGAAGCACGCGAACAACAGGCCCATGTCGAGGTCGCCGTTCGTGTCGGTGCCGTTGTCGTAGTTGTAGGGACGACGGAGCATCTGCTGCGCACGGGCCTCGGCGGTGCGCGGGTTCGCCAACCGGATGTGTGCGTCCATCTGGATGACGTCGCCGGTCGGGTCGTCCTGGTACCGGGGGTCGTCGAACTCGCCGCTGCGGGTGAGCGGGGCACCCGAGTCGCGGTGCCGGCCGATCATGTTCTCCTGCTCGTGCAGCGAGACGCGGTCCCAGAACTCGACGAACATCCGGATGGTCCGCACGACGTGGTAGCTGCCCCCGGTGACCCAGTCGGGTTCGCCGTCCTGTCCACCGCGGGTCCAGACCAGGTCGTCCATCACGCTGCGGTCCGCGGTGGAGGGGTTGCCGGTGCCGTCCTTGAACCCGAGCAGGTTGCGCGGGGTGCCGGAGGGGCGCGGCGGGGACGCGAAACCGTCCTGGCGCCAGCGCACCTGCATGCCGCCGCGGGTGGCCCGGGCGATGTCGCGGACGGCGTGCAGGACGGTGTCGGTGTTGTGCGCGCACACCTGCAGCAGCAGGTCGCCGTCCGAGATCGACCGGTCGAGGTCGTCGTTCGGGAAGTCCTCCATCGTCCGCAACCGCGCCGGGCGCTGCCCCGACAGGCCGTACCGGTGGTCGAAGAGCGAGGCGCCGACGCTCGCCGTCACGGTGAGCCCGTCGGCCGCGACCTGCGGTCCGAGCACGCCGGAGTCGGCCGGCGGCGCGGTGATCCCGACGTCGGCAGGCGTGCCGCCGCGGGTCAGGAACCGGGCCCGCTCGGTGATCGTCCGGAGCAGGTCGGCGAGGTCCCCGCGGTCGGCCGCGGTCACGTCGAACGCCAAGAACGCCGACTGTCGCTGCGCGGGTGTGGTGATCCCGGCCTGGTGCGCGCCGTGGAACGCGTACGAGGCGTCGGCACCGCCGGTGGTCGCGGCGGCTGCCTGGAGGCCCGTCCCACGCCCGGCGGTCAGGCTCGCTGCCGCCGCGGCGGCTCCGGCACCTGCCCCGACCGCGCTGGTCAGGAACGCGCGGCGTCCGACCCCGCGGGTGGGGCCGGGCTGCTGCTGGTCGTCCGGTGCGCCGGCGGGACACACACTGCCGTCGGCGGAGAGCCCGAGGCGGGCGTGCGCCTCGGCCATCCGGCGGTACGTCGCCGCGTCCATCCCGCGTGGGCGCTGCTGGCTCCGGGGGCCCGCCGGGCCCGGGCGCTGCGGTCGTTCGGTCACGAGGTCCTCCTCGGGTCGCAGATGGCGGCGACGGGCGCGAGCTGTTCGAGCGCAGCGTCGAGGTCGGCGTCCAGGTGCTCGCGGGCGCTGCGGTCGAGACCGTCGAGGGTGTCCCAGCTGCCGTCGGTCCGTCGGTGTGACTCGACGTCGGCGCGCAGGGTCGCCAGCGCACGGTCGGTGGCCCGGAGGCCCGGGTAGCGGGTCCGCAGGATCGACCGGAGCGGCTCGAGCGCGTGCTCCGTCCCGCTGATGTTCGCGTCGATCGTCGCCAGTGCCGTGTGGCTGCCGGCGTCGGTGGCCCCGGTCGCCTCGAAGCGGAGCGCGTTCTCGAGGATCTCGTGCGAGCGCAGGCCGATGTCGAGCGGGTCGACCCGCTGGGTGGGGAACGTCCGGCGCAGGTGTTCGACCGCGGCGACCAGGGCGTCGGCGGGTGCGACGGCGCGGCTGCCGGGCGCTGCCGACCACAGCAGCGCCTCGACGCGGTGGAAGCCGGTCAGGTGCGGGTCGTCGAGTGCGGTCCGTCCGGCGGCGGGGAGCCCGTCGATCGCGGTGTCGTCGTCCCCGAACGCGCCGTAGGCGGCTCCGAGCTGCTCGTACTCGCGGTGACCGACCAGCCAGTCCCGTCGTGCGGCCCGGACGTCACCCGTCCGGACGTCGGCGTCCAGTGCACGCACGTCGGCGAGCAGCGTCGGCAGGCGGCTCTCGATCCAGTCGCCGTACGACTTGGCGGCGGGGATCAGGTCGTCGCGGGTGACCGGGACGATCCCGGGGGTCTCGTCGCTGACGTGCGTGGCGCCGCGCAGGTGGACGACGGCCCCGGTGCCGGGGTTCGCGTCGGCGGGCAGGCAACGGAACCGGTACTGGCCGCGGGGGAGTCGGACGCCGTAGTCGTGCGTCGCACCCGCTCCCAGCCCCTCCGCGTCGAGGTAGACCGCGCCGTTCGTGGGGTCGACCAGCTGCACCTCGATCCCGGCGACGGAGGTGTTGTGGATCCGGAACGTCTGGGGGCCGGCGAGAGCGCGGTCCGGACTCGCGGGCCACCCCGTTCCGCAGGCGTCGGTGCCGGCCTGCACGGTGACCGCGCTCGTGTGCGGCGACGTCGGAGGGACCAGGTGCGGGGCGACGATCGCGGTCCCCACGAGTGCTCCGAGTGCGCCGACGACCACTGCCGTCGTGGCACGAACCGACATCGGCACCGATGACCCCATCCTGTAGCAATTCACAGAAAACCCTGGTCAGAGCCGCTTTCAGCTCGACCAGGGCAACCCTAGGGTCGCTCCCGGGGCAGTTTTCCCGTCGTTCACCGCGGAACGGTTCTGTTCACCGGATCGTCATCGTGCGCCGCGCCGCACGGTGCGGGGTGCGGGGTGCGCGCCGCACGGTGCGGAGTGCGCGCCCCCGTGCGAGCTTGACGGCTGGGTGCGGCGCTGCAGGCTCGCACGGAACCACCAACCCGGCACCAGCTGCCCAACCCCGCACCGTGCGCCGCCGCCAACCTCGCGCCCGGCCGCGGCACCCGCTGCTCAACCTCGCACGGTGCGCCGCCGCCAACCTCGCGCCCGCTCTGTCTCGCCGGGCTCGGCACGGTGCAGGTTCGTACATGCGGTGCGAGCTTGACGGCTGGGTGCGGCGCTGCAGGCTTGCACCGAACCAGCACCGCGGCACCAGCTGCCCAACCTCGCACCGTGCGCCGCCGCCAACCGAACGGCCCACCGCACGGCCTGCCACCGGCCACGTGTCCGGCTGCGCCCCGTCTCCCCGGGCTCGGCACGGTGCGGGTTCGTTCATGCGGTGCGAGCTTGACGGCTGGGTGCGGCGCTGCAGGCTCGCACGGAACCACCAACCCGGTGCCCGCTGCCCAACTCCGCACTGTGCGCCGCTGCCGCCCACCGAGCGCCGCCACCCACCCCGCGTGCGACCTCGCCACCCACCCCCCCCCGGCGCAGGCTGCACTCCGAAAGCCGCCCGGGGTGCGTGGGCCGCTAGGGTTCCACCATGAGCATGCAGCCGACCGGTGGGGCGCCGGCGCCGAGCCCAGTACTCGTCTCGATCGGATCCGTGGGGGTGACGCAGGACCGCATCGTCACGCCGAGCGGGACCTGGCCGGCCGCGCAGGTGAACATCACCGCGCAGGACCAGTCGTCGTCGACGTCGCACATCCCGACGTGGGCGATCGTGATGACCGTCATCACGGTGTGGTTCTTCCTGCTCGGACTCCTGTTCCTGCTCGCGAAGGAGCGACGGACGCAGGGCAACGTCTCCGTGTCGATCTGGGCCGCGAACGGTCAGTCGCACACCGAGTTCGTGCAGGTCTTCTCCGAGGAGCAGCGCGTCGACGTGTTCAACCGGGTCTCCTACGCGCAGAACATCATCGGTCAGGCGCGCTGGCGCGAGTCGGCTGCCGGCAACTGACCGGCCACCGGCGCACTGCCGACGGCCCGACGCCGGTGGGTCGTCAGGGCTAGAGCTCGACCTCGAACGGCTCGGTGCGCACGAGTTCGTGCACGCCGGAGATGACCTCGCTCGGACGGAACGGGTACCGGTCGATCTCGGCCTGGTCGCTGATCCCCGTCATCACGAGCACGGTGTGCAGCCCCGCCTCGATGCCGGCCTGCACGTCGGTGTCCATCCGGTCGCCGATCATGCCGGTGTTCTCGGAGTGCGCGCCGATCCGGTTCATCGCCGACCGGAACATCATCGGGTTCGGCTTGCCCACCACGTAGGGCTGTTTGCCGGTCGCCTTCTCGATCATGGCCGCGATGGCGCCGGTGGCCGGCAGGACCCCCTCGGCGCTCGGGCCGGTGGCGTCGGGGTTCGTCACGATGAACCGTGCGCCGTCGCGGATGAGCCGCACGGCCTTCGTGATCGCCTCGAACGAGTAGTTGCGGGTCTCGCCGACGACGACGTAGTCGGGAGCGGTCTCGGTCATGATGAACCCGGCCTCGTGCAGGGCGGTCGTCATGCCGGCCTCGCCGATCACGAACGCGGACCCGCCCGGCATCTGCGACTTGCAGAAGTCGGCCGTCGCGAGCGCACTCGTCCAGATCCGCTCTTCGGGCACGTGCAGGCCGGAGCCCCGCAGCCGGGCGCTCAGGTCGCGCGGCGTGAAGATCGAGTTGTTCGTCAGCACGAGGAACTCGGTGCCGTCGTCGAGCCACTGCTGGATGAGCTCCGGCGCGCCGGGGAGCGCCTGGTTCTCGTGGACGAGCACGCCGTCCATGTCGGTCAGCCAGCACTCGACGTCGTTTCGGGTCGCCATGCGCCTCACCCTACTGCGCGGGGGTTCAGGTCCGGCTCGCGTCGGCTCGTGGCCGGCTCGGAAAGGGCCGGGAGGCCCGGGGCGGCTCTTGCGCGCTGCTGCCAGACCCGAGATGGTCGAGACACCGAACCGCGGTCGGGTTTGCCCTACGCTTTTCGGGACACGTACCGAATCAAGGAGGCCCCCTCGTGCTCGTCGAACCCGGAACCCCGTCCACCGCGCCCCGACCCACCCCGGTGTCGGAGACGGAGCTCGAGGTGACGCCGCGACGACGCCGAGGCCGCCCGAACGTGCTCTCCCGCGAGCAGGTGATCGACGCCGCCACGACCATCGCGAACGAGGACGGCCTCGACCGGCTGTCCTTCCGTGCCCTGGGCGTCCGGCTCGGCGTCGCCCCGATGACCGTGCACCGGACCATCGGCGGCCTGGACGACCTGCACGCCGAACTCGTCCGCCGCACGGTCGACGAGTTCACCGCCACCTTCGTCTGGCCCGACGAGTGGCACGCCGTCGTCCGCACCTTCGCCACGACGTTCCGTGACCTGATGCGCACCCACCCGCTCGTGCTCGAGTCGCACAGCCAGCGCGCCCCGCTCGCCTCGACCGAGTCGGACGCCGTCGTGGCGAAGGTCGTCGGTGCCCTGCAGGACGCCGGGCTGCCGCCGGCCGAGGCGATGTACGCCTTCTTCGTCGTGTACGACTTCGTGGTCGGGCACGCCGGGGTGCAGGTCGGACGCGGGGACTCCGAGGCCGGCCGACCCGAGCGGCACCGCCTGGTGGGCGAGATCCTCGGCGAGCACTCCTACGACGACCGGTTCGCGCTCGGCCTCGACATCCTGATCGCCGGCATCGAGGCGCGCATCGCCCGCACCGCCTGAGCCCGCGGCGCCCGACCCCGCGCCCGGCCGTACGCTGGTCGGGTGACCACTGCGCCCGAACCGTCGCACGAGCTGACGACCAACGGGGTGGGGCCGCACCCGGAACCCTGGCCCGACGACCCGAGGCTCGACCCGGAGCTGCTGGCCGCCGGGGACTCCCGGAACGTGCTCGACCGCTACCGGTACTGGTCGATGGACGCGATCGTCGCTGAACTCGACACCCGCAGGCACGCGTTCGACGTGGCGATCGAGAACTGGCAGCACGACCTGAACATCGGGTCGATCGTGCGGAGCGCCAACGCGTTCCTCGCCGGCACGGTGCACATCATCGGACGGCGGCGGTGGAACAAGCGCGGGGCGATGGTGACCGACCGTTACCAGCACGTCCGGTACCACCCCGACGTCGAAGCGTTCCTCGCCGCGATGGCCGATGAAGCGCGTCCCGTCGTCGCCATCGACAACACCCCGGGTGCCGAACGCATCGAGACCGCGACGATCCCGGAGCGCTGCGTGTTCCTGTTCGGGCAGGAGGGCCCCGGGCTCACCGAGCAGGCGGTCGCCGGTGCCGACGCGCACCTCGAGATCACGCAGTTCGGGTCGACGCGGAGCATCAACGCCTCGGCCGCCGCGGCGATCGTCATGCACAGCTGGGTCGTCCAGCACGCGGAGTTGCCCGGCGCGACGTCGTGAGCAGAAACGGTCGGGTACGGGCCCTGGACCCGACCATTCCTGCTCACGAAGCGGGCGTGACGGACGCGGGGCGGGCCTCCCGGCCGGGGGCAGGGGGCCGCGTCAGCGCGCGGCGGTGGTGCGGCGCGCGACCAGGCGGGGTTCGACGAGCAGTTCCGTCGCGGCGATCCGCGGATCGGCGATGCGGGCGAGCAGACGCTCGCCGGCGCCGCGGCCGATCTCGACACTGCGGTCGTCGATGCTCGTCAGGCCGACGTACCGCATCGCGGCCACGGGGGTGTCGTCGTAGCCGATGACGGAGACGTCCTCGGGGACGCGCAACCCGCGTTCGGCGAGTTCGGACAGGGCACCCAGGGCCATCACGTCGTTCGCGGCGAAGACCGCCGTGACGTCCGGGTGCTCGTCGAGGAGCATGCCGAGGGCACGCGAACCGGCCTCTTCGGTGGGCTCGCCGGGCAGCACCGTCGTGACGACGGACGCACGTGTCGCCGCTACCTGCTCGAACCCGGCCTGGCGTTCCGCCGAGGCCGCCGAACTCGCACCGACGAACCCGAGTCGGGTGTGCCCGAGGTCGAGCAGGTGCTGCGCCGCGATGCCGCCACCGGCGTGGTCGTCGTTCGCCACCGTGTCGGCGCGCGGGATCGCGACGCGGCCGCCGGCGATCACGAGCGGCATCGAGGCGGGGATCGCCAGGTCGGTGGTCGGCTCGCCGGCGATCACGATGCCCTCGACGCGCATGGACAGGAAGCCCTCGACCGGTGAGGCGTCGAGCCCCGTGTTGAGGAAGCGGTCGGCGACCACGAGCCGGTGCCCCTGGTCCTGCAGGCTCTCGCGCAGGCCGGTGAGCAGGTCCACGAACCACTGGTTGCGGAAATCGTCGAGGACCACGCCGATGGTGCGGCTGCGGGTGCCGGCGAGGGACACGGCCGCGGTGGAGGGCCGGTAGTCGAGCTCCTGGATCGCCTTCAGCACCGCGGCCCGGCGCTGGTCGCTGACCCGGGGGGAGCGCTGCAGCACGAGGGAGACGAGGGACTTGGAGACCCCGGCGCGTGCGGCGACGTCGTAGATGGTCGCGGGCTTGCCGTCTCCCATGATGCGCTTCGACCTCCGTTGGCTCGTGCGTCGATCGTAGCGGTTGACGTGACATGGGCGGGCGGGCGGGGTGGTGGTGCGGGTGGTCGAGTGAGCAGAAGACGACGGGTCCCGAACAGCCACTCGTCGTCTTCTGCTCACTCCCTTGGGTTCGCGAGTCCTCCACAGGGGAGGCGCGGTGCCGTTTCTGCACGGAACTCCGGTTCGGTGAGCGGGGCGTCGGCGCGGGGCGCGAGCGTGTCGGCATGCGACCACGACCACTCCCTCCGGCGCTGCGAGGCCGGGCCTTCGACATCGGCGCGGCTGATCGAGCCGGAGTTCCCCGACAACGACTCCAGCGGAAGGACCTGACATGCCCGACGCGATCGATCCGATGGCCCCGGGACCGACCACCCGATCCGATCCGCCGCATCCAGGCACTGCGGCCGGTCCTGTTGCCCGGACAGTTCGTCAGCCACACCTCGGCGGCGGTGTTGTGGGGTCTGCCGGTGCCGTGCGGCCCTGACACACCGGTGCACATCACCAGCGTGCACCCGCAGGCGCAGCCCCGGCGCGTCGGTGTGGTCGGGCACCGCGTGGCGGCTGACCGGGTGAGCACCCGGCAACGCCGGGGTGTTCCGTCCAGCAGCCCCGCGACGCTGTGGGTGGAGTGCGGTGACCTGCTCGGACTCGATGAGCTCGTCGTCCTGGGTGACGCCATCGTCACGTCGCGGGCCTGCGCGACCGCGCTGGAGGACCTCGCCGCCGCGCTCGCCGGGGCGGGGAATCGTCGTGGCGTGCGGAAGCTGCGCGTTGCACTCGAGCTCGTGCGGGTGGGCGCCGGGTCGCCGCAGGAGACCCGAGCGAGGCTGGCGATCGTCCGCGCGGGGCTGCCCGAGCCCGAACTGCAGGTCAACGTGCTCGACGAAGCCGGTCGGTTCGTCGGCCGTGTCGACATGGCCTACCCCGAGCAGCGCATCGTCATCGAGTACGAAGGCGACCACCACCGGACCGACGCCGAGCAGTGGGGCCGTGACCTCCGCCGCTACCGTGAGATGGAACGACTCGGCTGGGTGGTGGTCCGGTGGACCAAGTCCGACCTGACGCTGCACCGCTCAGCCGCAGTGGCGCACCTGAAGACGCTCCTTGCACGCGGAGGTCGCGTCGAGTGAGCAGAAGACGACGGGTCGCTATTGCACACCCGTCGTCTTCTGCTCACTCGATGTCGCGGCGCCGCCGCCCGCGCCCGCTACCCGATCAGGCTCGGGCGCAGGTCGCGCAGCGTGCGGGAGCGGGTCTGCCGCGCCGTGACCACGAAGGACACCAGGAGCGCCCCGAGCAGCCAGCAGAGCAGCACGCCCGCGTCCGACCACGCGGCGCCGAGGTTCCCGCCGTACATCGTCTGCCTGATCGCGTCGACCGAGTACGTCATCGGCAGCGCGAAGTGCAGCGCCGCCAACGGCCCCGGCAGCGTCTGCCACGGGAACGTCCCGCCGGCGGTGACGAGCTGCACGAGCATCAGTACCAGTCCGAGGAACTGCCCCACCGAGCCGAGCAGCACGTTGAGGGCCATGATGATCGCCGCGAAGGTCGCCGAGGCCAGCACCATGATCCCGATCGTGCCACCGACGTGCACCACGTTCAGGTCGAGGGCGAAGCGCACGATGAAGAACAGCGCCACCATCTGCACCAGGCCGAGGAGCGCCGGGGTCAGCCAGCCGCCGAACACCACCGCGAGGGGCTTCCGCACCGCCGTGATCGCACGCTTCGAGATCGGCTTGAGGATGAGGAACAGCGCGTACATGCCGATCCAGGCCGCGAGCGAGATGAAGAACGGCGCGAGGCCGGCGCCGTAGTTCGACGCGGCGGCGACGTTGTCGTCCCCGACCTTGACCGGGTCGGAGATGACCGAGGCCTGCGATGCACGCTCCGAGGCGTTCGACGCCGGGATCTTCGTGCGGCCCTGGTCGAGCGACGACGCGAGCTTCGACGAGCCGGTCGTGAGCTTGTCCAACCCTGACGCGAGCGACGAGGCGCCCTGGTCGGCGGTCTTCGCACCGGTCGCGAGCTGCGATGCACCGGACGACAGGGTCGGAGCGGCCGAGGCCAGCTTCGACGTGCCGTCGGCCACCTGGGCGGCCCCCGATGCGAGCGTGGACGCCCCCGTCGCCGCCGAGGAGATGCCGGACGCGAGCGTCGGCGCCGCGGAGGCGAGCGACGACGTACCGGCTGCGACCTGTGCGGAGCCGTCTCGGAGCTTGTCCACCGAGGACTTCGTGCTCTCGTAGGTCTTCTTCGCCGAAGCGCCGGCGCTGTTGACCCGGGTGACGGCGTCGGTGACGGACGACTCCAGGGCGGTCTGCTGGTCCTTCGTGAGCTCGACGCCCTCGGGCAGGTTGTCGGTGATGCCTGCGATCACCGTCCTGGCGTCCAGCGGCTGGAGCGACTCGACGTCGGGGCTGTAGGAGTCGACCGTGTCGGCGAGCTTCTTGTTGCCGGCCGCGACCCGCTGCGCCCCACTGTCCAACTGCTGCGTCTGCGACGGCAGCGCCGCCGTCTGCTGCTGCGCGCTGGCCAGCCCGGACGCCAGGGTCGACGCCCCCGACGCCACCTGCTGCGCCCCGCTGTCCAACTGCTGGGTCTGGGACGGCAACGACGCCGTGCCGGAGGCGAGCTCCGCCGCACCGGACGACAGCTTGCCGGTGCCGTCCGCGAGCGTGTGGGCACCCCGGTCCGCCTTCTTGGCCCCGGAAGCGAGCTCATCGGCACCGTCGACGGCGTCGCCGAGGCTGTCGCGGACGTCGGCGAGCCCGACGAGCAGGGTCTTCGCGGCCTGCTTGCCGACGCGCTCGGCGACGGCGGTGCGCATGGTCTTGCCCGCCTGCTCGGCGATGGTCGAGGCCAGGTACGAGTTCGTGTCGGCCGTCGTCATGACGAGCTTCGCCTGGGTCGGGTCGTCGGACTGCGCGGACACCAGGTGCTCGGAGAAGTCGTGCGGGATGGTGACGACGAAGTCGTAGGTGCCGTTCCGGACACCGGAGCGGGCGTCGGCGGCGCTCGTCTTCGTCCACTTGAAGTCAGCGCCGTCGATGGCTTCCTTCGTGACGTCCTTGCCGTAGTCGACCTGGTCGCCGTCCAGCGTGGCGCCGGCGTCGAGGTCCACGATCGCGGCGGGGATCTGGTCGAGCTTCGCGTACGGGTCGCGGTTCGCCCACAGGTAGGCGCCGCCGTAGAGCAGCGGCACGATCATCAGCGCGATGAACGCCAGGCGTGCGAGCGGGGTCGCGGTGAGCCGCGCGAGTTCTGCGCGGACGAGCGAGGTGGTGGTCACTTCTGTGCCTCCGTCGGGACGGTTGCGGATGCTGTGGTGACGGAAGGAGCGGCCAGGAGGCCCGGCTCGGTTCCGTCGGTTCGGGCCACGTCCTCGGGGTCCTCGGTCTGGGGCTGTTCGAGCGTCTCGGCGACGCCGGGCGCCGCGACGTCGTCGTGCGTCTCGATCGTGTCGAGCAGGTGCTCGACGGTCGCGGCGGCGGCCTTCGAGGTCACCAGCACCACGGTCACGCCCCGTCGGGCGACGTCGCGGACCACCTGGAACCAGTCCTCGACGGCGCCGCCGTGCCGCTCGGGCGAGGTGATCACGATGCCGGTGACACCGTCGCGGAGCAGCGCGAGCTCGACGAGCAGCCGGATGCGCACGGCCGTCGGGACCCGCTGCACGGCGGTGTCGACGTAGTCCCGCAGTCCGAGCTCGTCGAGCACCGTGTCGACGTGCTCGCGGTTCGGGCGCTGCCCGGCGAACGCGAGTTCCTCGCGCACGATCTGCTTGAGGGTCAGGACGGGGAAGGGTTCGGCGATCCCGGGGGTGTCGACCAGCGCGAACGCGCGGCGGACGGCTGCCGGGTCCTCGTGCCCGTCGAGCAGCAGGCGGCCGGTGTCGGGCTGCATGCGGCCACCGGCGACGAGGGACGCGAGCACGGGTGCCTGCTCGGTCTCGACGGCGAGGACCCCCGGGCGTCCGGGCGCGGCGACGGCGGAGACGACGGGCAGGGGTGCGCCGGGCTCCTCGCCGATGCCGACGTGGTCGAGTTCGAGGGTCATACGTGGTCCTTCGGGGCGGGAGCGGGAGCTGCGGGTTCGGAGAGCAGTGCGGTGCGCCAGTCGATGCCGGCCGTGCCCAGCGCCGACACCACCACCATCCGCCGTCCGTCCTCGTCGCTCGTGCCGGAGCGGGTGGCTTCGTCGAGGACGGCGATGCACGCGCCCTCGACCAGGCGGCCGAGGGTCTCGGGGTCGACGTCGTCCCGCATCGCGCCGTCGGCGATGCCGAGCGCGCACGCCTGACGCACCTGTGAGCGCAACGGGGCGAAGACCTCGGCGACGGGTTCGGCGAAGGGGCTGCGCACGGCGATCCGGGCCATCGAGCGGACGTGCGAGACCTCGGTCCAGAGCGTCACCGCGATGGCTGCCAGGCGTGCGGCCGGCGGGAGCCCCTGCAGGTCCGAGGCGGTGGGCATGGCGGCGGCGATCCGGGCGGCGCCGGCGGTCACGACCTCGCGCACCAGGTCGTCGCGCGAGGGGAAGTGCCCGTACACCGCGCGACGCGAGAGGCCGGCCGCGGCGGCGATCGTCTCGATGGAGGCGTCCGGGTCCTGCTGCAGGCAGGTCCGCGCCGCGTCGAGGAGTGCTGCCCGGTTCTCCGTGGCGTCGCGGCGGGGCGCGCGGGAGGGGTGCTCGGTGGTGGTCACGCACCCCATCGTAATAACGTGCACACGTGTGTGCAACTTAACAGGTTCCGTCCCCTGGACGAGGGGTGTCCCCCAAAGTGCGGACTGTCTTCCCTGAGAACGAACGCATAGCTTCACAGGAATCTCATGCGAACCACGGACTGAGCCTGGAGTGCCCTCTTTGAACCGTGCAACACCGAACACCGACCCGAAACCCACCCCCCATCGCTTCACCCGCGTCCTGACCGCCGGCATCGCCGTCGCGGCCCTCGCATGCGGCGGTCTCGCAGTCGGGGGCGCGGCCTCCGCTGCTCCGGCCGGGATCCCGGTGGCCGACCTCAAGCTCTCCGCGCCGCTCCGCGACGCCAAGCCGACGAAGACCGTCGCGGCGTTCGTGCGCACGACCGGCCAGGGCGCCCTCGAGGTGGACGCCAAGGCCAAGGGCGGCGACCTGACCCAGTCGCGCAGGCAGTCCTCCGCCGCCGCGGACCGCGTCGAGGCGATCCAGTCCACCGTCGCCGCGGTGCGGTCGGCCGTCAAGCGCGCCGATGCCGACGCGACCGAGCTCTACTCGACCGAGTACACCGTGCCCGGCGTCGCGGTCGTCGCCGACGTCGACGCGTTCCGGAAGATCGCCGAGCGCTCCGACGTCGAGAGCATCATCCCGCTCACGCCGAAGAAGATCGTCGAGCCGACGGTCAACGAGAACGCCGACGCCGCTCCCTCGGGCGTCGACCCGAGCCTGGTGCGCCCCGGTGCCGACGGAGTCTCGCCGAAGAACGCCGCGAGCGACGTCTACACGCGCTCGCTCAACGCCTGGCAGCAGACCGGCCACACCGGCAAGGGCGTCAACGTCGCCGTCCTCGACACCGGTCTCGACTACACGCAGGCCGACTTCGGCGGCCCCGGCACCACCGAGGCGTACCAGCAGGCCCTGGCGAACGCGAGCAGCGGCGCCCCGGACCCGAGCCTGTACGACGCGTCGAAGTTCCTGGGCGGGTACGACTTCGCCGGTGCGACGTACAACGCCAACCCCGAGGACCCGAACACCTACGACCCGGTGCCGGCTCCCGACGACAACCCGATCGACGGCAAGGGCGGCGACCACGGCACGCACGTGTCCGGCTCGATCGCGGGCTACGGCCTGACCGCCGACAAGCAGCAGTTCGACGGCGACTACACCAAGCTCACCACGCAGCAGGTGCAGGACATGTGGATCGGTCCGGGCACCGCGCCCGAGGCCGGCCTGTACGCCCTGAAGGTCTTCGGTGACAACGGCGGTTCGACCGACGTCACCGGTGCCGCGCTCGACTGGGTGGGCAAGGCGCTCACCGAGGGCAAGGACATCAACGTCCTGAACCTGTCGCTCGGCTCCGACTACGGTGCACCGGACGACCCCGACAACGCCAAGATCGACGCACTGACCGCGCGGGGCGTGCTCCCCGTGATCGCCTCGGGCAACGCCGACGACTTCACCGACATCGGTGGTTCGCCGGGCAACGCCGAGGGTGCGCTCACCGTCGCCGCGAGCGCCACCGGCCAGTCGCTCTACGACGGCGTGCAGGTCACCGCACCGGCCGACGTCGCGAAGACCTACCGGTCGCAGTACTCGTCCAACTTCAAGGGCACCCTGCCGGTCGAGGGCGACGTCGTCGTCCCGACCGCGAACATCGACGGCTGTGCCGCGTTCAGCGCCGCCGACGCCGCGAAGATCAAGGGCAAGGTCGTCTGGCTGAAGTGGACGGACGCCGCGCTCGAGTGCGGTTCCGCCGTGCGCTTCGACAACGTCGAGGCCGCCGGCGGTGTCGGTGTCCTGCTGGCGGGCACGCTCGACACGTTCGAATCCGGCATCGGTGGCAACGCGACCATCCCGGGTGCCGAGCTGACCGCGAAGAGCGTGGCGAGCCTCCAGGCCACCGCGAAGGCGGGGACCCTGCACGTGCGCTTCGCGGACGAGCTGAAGGGCTTCGAGGTCGCCATCGAGGCGGACGCCGTGAACACGCTCGCGTCGTTCACCAGCCGTGGTGTGCACGGGTCGTTCGACGACATCGTCAAGCCGGACATCGCCGGCCCCGGGGTCAACGTGATCTCGGCGGCGAACGGCACCGGTGACGGCCGCATGTCGATGAGCGGCACCTCGATGGCCACGCCGGACGTCGCGGGCATCGCGGCGCTGACGTTCCAGTCGCACCCGACCTGGTCTGCCCCGCAGGTCAAGGCGGCGCTGATGAACACGGCGACGCACGACGTGAAGGACGGCAACCGTTCGGCCACCCTGCTCCGCCAGGGCACCGGTCGCGTGGACGCGCTGCAGGCGGTCACCGCCGGCACCACGGTCCGCAGCGCCGAGAACGACCAGCTCGTCACCGCGTCGTTCGGTGTCGTCGAGGTCGCGAGCGGGACGAGCGAGACCCGCACCCTGCAGGTCGACAACACCGACAGCACGGCGCACACGTACGACGTGTCGTACCAGCCGCAGGTGTCGCAGCCGGGTGTGACCTTCGCGCTCAGCTCGAAGCAGGTGACGGTGCCCGCCAACGGCTCCGCTTCGGTCACGCTGACGTTCTCGGTCGCCGACCCGACGAAGCTCCGTCGTGTCATCGACCCGACGCAGGACGCCGTCCAGAAGGGTTACCAGCGCGAGTTCGTGACCGCTGCCTCGGGCATCGTGGCCTTCGCGCCGACCGACAGCACGCTCAACCCGATGCGCCTCGGTGTCTACGTGGCACCGAAACCCGTCAGTGCGGTGCGTGCGCGGACCACGGTCCCCTTCACGGGGCCGGGCAAGTCGGCCGAGCTCACGCTCAAGGGCCGCACGCTCGACCAGGGCGGCCTGACGACCGGCTACCACGCGGCCGTCGCCCCGTTCGTGCTCGGTGGCACCGACCCGGCCGAGACGTTCCCCGAGGGTTCGGCGGAGCAGTCGCTGCTGGCGGCCGACGTCCGTTCCTACGGTGCGTCGTACGACAAGGCGTCGGGCACCATCGCGTTCGGTGTGCAGACCGCCGGTCCGGATGCCGACCCCGGTGCCGTGACCAACGTCGAGGTCCTCATCGACACGAACCGTGACGGTGAGCCCGACTACCTGGTGTACGACGCGAAGTCGGCCACCATCGACGCCACGCTCGCGACGACGATGAACCTGGCAACGGGCAAGACGGTCGACGCACAGCCGCTCAACGGCGGAGCGGCCGGCCAGGACGTCAACACCTTCGACAGCTCCGTCAAGGTGCTGACCGTCGGTGCCTCGGCGATCGGCGCGTCGACGAAGTTCGACTACACCGTGCTGACCGAGTCGGCCTACGCCCCGGGTGCCGCCACCAGTGGTTCGTCGGTGGTGGACGAGACCAAGCCGGTCACGTTCGACCCGACCAAGCCGAAGCTGTCGTTCTCGCAGGACGGCGCCACCGGCGTGCTGTTCGCCGACGCCGACTCGCTGACGGTCACCCGCGCCTCGGGTGTCACCAAGGCGACGGTGCTGCTGCTCCACCTCGACAACGCGGCGGGCAAGCAGGCCGACACGTCGACCATCAACGTGGTCCCGCCGAAGCTCGCGCTGGCGAAGGGGAGCAAGGTCACGGTGAGCGGGACGGCGAAGGTCGGCTCGACCCTCACCGCGAAGCACGGCACCTGGAGCACGACGAAGGCGACGTACAAGTACCAGTGGCTGCGTGACGGCAAGGTCGTGAAGTCGGCCACGGGGTCGAAGGTCACGCTCGGCTCGTCCGACCTCGGGCACCGCATCAGCGTGCGGGTGACCGCCCATGCCTCCGGGTACGAGGACGGTACGGCGAAGTCCGGCGCGACCGCGAAGGTCACGCGCCGCTAGGACGGAGCCGGGGCGCGGTTCGCGCGCCACACGGTGAGCAGGAGATGTCGGGTCCCTCGTGGGGACCGGGCATCTCCTGCTCCTTCGTCGCCCGGAACGCGTGTTCGGGACAGGTAGTTAGACAAACTAGTGAACCGGTGCCAGTGTGGCTCCCATGCAGAGCACGCTGAACCAGCTCCGGTCCAACCCGGTCGAGTGGCGCCGTCGTGGACTCACTCCGCCGGACGTCATCCAGGCCATGATCGAGCAGCGTCTGGCCGAGCCGGGGCACTCCCAGCTCGTCGGGGACCCGTCGTACCAGGACTTCTTCCGGAGCTGATCCGGACACCGTCGGACGGTCCGGGACGCACCGGACGACGGAGGGGAGGCGCGGTGCCAGCTGGCACCGCGCCTCCCGTCCGTCCGTCTGGTCGCGTCCGGAGCCTCGCGCAGCGCGCCGTCCACAGGGGCGTCACGCCGGGTGGCGCGCAGGTGACCAGCCGATAGACTCGGGTGGACCACCGGCCCGGACGGCCGTGTGCGGTCCTCCGCCAACGTGAGGAGAACCAGATGCCCGCAGCAGTCATCATCGGCGCCCAGTGGGGCGACGAGGGCAAGGGGAAGGCCACCGACCTCCTCGGCTCCCGCATCGACTACGTCGTGAAGTTCAACGGCGGCAACAACGCCGGCCACACCGTCGTCGTCGGCGGCGAGAAGTACGCCCTGCACCTGCTGCCCTCCGGCATCCTGACGCCCGGCGTGACCCCGATCATCGGCAACGGCGTCGTCGTCGACCTCGAGGTGCTGTTCCAGGAACTCGACGCCCTGCGTGCCCGCGGCGTCGACGTCTCGAAGCTCCTCGTGTCGGCCAACGCCCACGTCATCACGCACTACCACCGCACCGTCGACAAGGTGACCGAGCGGTTCCTGGGCAAGCGCCAGATCGGCACCACCGGTCGCGGTATCGGCCCGACCTACGCCGACAAGATCAACCGCGTCGGGATCCGGATCCAGGACATCTTCGACGAGAACATCCTGCGCCAGAAGGTCGAGGCCGCGCTCGACCAGAAGAACCACCTGCTGGTCAAGGTCTTCAACCGCCGCGCGATCGACCCGGAAGAAGTCGTCGAGTCGCTGCTCTCGTTCGCCGAGCGCCTGCGCCCGATGGTCGCCGACACCGCCCTCGAGATCCACCGTGCGCTCGAGCGAGGCGAGACCGTCCTGTTCGAAGCCGGCCAGGCCACCATGCTCGACGTCGACCACGGCACCTACCCGTTCGTCACCTCGTCGTCCGCGACCGCCGGTGGCGCCGCGACCGGTTCGGGCATCGGCCCGGGCAAGCTCGAGCGGATCATCGGCATCGTCAAGGCGTACACGACCCGCGTCGGCGCCGGTCCGTTCCCGACCGAGCTGTTCGACGAGTCGGGCGAGTTCCTGCGCGCCAACGGCTTCGAGTTCGGCACCACCACCGGCCGCCCGCGCCGCTGTGGCTGGTACGACGCCCCGATCGCCCGCTACACGGCACGCATCAACGGTGTGACCGACTTCGTGCTCACCAAGCTCGACGTCCTGACCGGGCTCGAGACGATCCCGGTGTGCGTCGCGTACGAGGTCGACGGCGTCCGCGTCGACGAGGTCCCGGTCAACCAGTCCGACTTCCACCACGCGAAGCCGGTGTACCAGGAGTTCCCCGGCTGGACCGAGGACATCACCGGAGCCCGCACCTTCGACGACCTGCCGAAGAACGCGCAGGACTACGTCCTGGCGATCGAGGCGATGTCCGGCGCACGGATCTCCGCGATCGGTGTCGGCCCCGGCCGTGACGCCATCGTCGTGCGGCACGACCTGCTCGGCGACGACGAGCGTGCCGACCAGCGCGCCGGCGAGCGCACCGACGCAGCGTGACGATGCGGATCCTGTTCGTCTGCAGCGGCAACATCTGCCGGTCGCCGCTCGGCGCGCAGGTCCTGACGGCACGACTCGGCCCGGACGCCCCCGCGTTCGTGGTCGAGTCGGCCGGCACCATCGCCGACGACGGCGCCGCGATGGACGCCGCCGCGGCCGAGCAGTCCGTCCGGCTCGGGGGCGCCCCCTCGGCGCACCGGTCGCGGTACCTGACGGCCGAGATCGTCGCGAGCGCTGACCTGGTGCTGACCGCGGAGCGATCGCACCGTGCAGCCGCCGTCTCCCTGGCGCCCCGGGCCTCCAAGCGGACCTTCACGATCAAGCAGTTCGCGCGGGTGCTCGCCGGCCTCGAGCCCGGTGACCTGGCCGACGTGACGACCCCGCAGGAACTCGTGGAGCGCGTCGCCCGGCTGCGGGGCACGGTCCCGCCGCCCGCCGACCCGGCCGACGACGACGTGGACGACCCCTACCGTCGCTCGACGGCGACGCATCAGCGCGTGGCCGACGAGGTCGACGTGGCCCTGACGGGCATCGCGGACGCATTGCGCGCCGTGGTCTGACCCCCTGACGGACAGGAGGCCCGGTGTCAGTTGACACCGGGCCTCCCGTTTGTCCCGACTGCTCGTGTCCTGCGAGTGATAACGATTATCAGTTGCATGTAAGGTCGCTGTGGCAGCGCGCAGCGCTGCGTCCCCGCCTCTCAGCAGACCAGGAACCCATGCGTCCACGCTTCCTCATCGGTGCGCTCGCGCTCGCCGTGATCATCCCCGGCACGCTCCTCGTGCGCCCCGCACCGCCCTCGCCCGACCGACCGCTCGCGGACTCCGTCCCCGCCTGGACCGCACACGCCGAGCGCGGCGACCCGGTGACCGCCGACGAGTTGTCCCTCACCGTCCTCCTCGACCCCGTGCACCTCGACCGCGCCCCGGCCGTGGCGACCTGGTTGCGCGGTGCCGGGCTCCACGTCGGCCCCGTCGAGCGCTCGATCGCATCCCTGCCCGTTCGCGGGACGGCCGCGCGCATCGCGGACGCCTTCCACACCTCCTTCGCGCGGTGGGACGTCGCCGGACAGAGCGCCGTGGCACCGGTCCGCGCCCTCGCCGTGCCACGCGGGCTGACCGCCGTCGTCGGCGTGTCCGGAGCCGTTGACTCTGACGCCGTCCGACCGACCGAGACGACCACTGCAGCAGCGGCGGCACCCACCCCGGCACCGGGTGAGACCGTCCCGCGACCGCCGGTCCTGGCCGACGACGGACAGTGCGCCGCATGGTGGGGCGAGCGCCTCACGACGGACTGGCCCGCATCGGTGCCGGTCACGCACCGATCGAACGCGCTGTGCGGGTACCAGCCGGCCCAGTTGCGCGAGGTCCACGACGTGCCGGCCGGGTACACCGGACGCGGCGCGACCATAGCGATCGTCGCCGCCTACGACGACCCCGACGTCGAAGCGAACACGGACACCTACTTCCGGGCGGCGGGCGCCCAGCCGTTCCGCTCGGGGCAGTACCAGCACCACGCTCCGGCGTCGCCGGACACCTCCCGCTGCGGCGGGCCGCAGAGCTGGACAGAGGAGCAGCACCTCGACGTGCAGGCGGTGCACGCGATGGCCCCCGACGCCGACATCGAGTACTGGGGTGCCGACGACTGCAGCACCACCTCGTTGTTCTCGCGGATCCTCGACGTCGTCGAACACGGCAGTGCGGACGTCATCAGCCTGTCGTTCGGGTCCACCGAGGACCTGGACACCGCGGACGACCGGACGCTGCTGAACCGGGTGCTCGTCGAGGCGGGGGCCCGGGGCATCTCGGTGTTCGCGTCCTCTGGCAACGACGGCGACAACAGCGCCGTCGGTGACCACGACTCCGGCCCCGACGTGTCGTCGCCGGCGTCCAGCCCGTACGTGACCGCGGTCGGAGCGACCAGCACCGGGCTCGCCCGTGACGGTTCCGTCGCGGTCGAGGCTGGTTGGGAGACCGAGACCCGCTTCGCGCGCAACGGTGCCCTCATCCCGCCGGGCTTCGCGTACGGCGCCGGCGGCGGCCAGTCCGACGTCTACGGCCGACCGACGTGGCAGCGCCAGCTGCTCGACGAACCGGGGACCGGGCGACTCGTCCCCGACGTCGCGTCGATCGGCGACCCCAACACCGGCTTCGTCGTGTACGGGCCACACAAGGGCGTGACCGGCTACGTCACGCACGGCGGCACGAGTCTGGCGACCCCGATGGTCGCCTCGATGGTCGCCATGGCCAAGGCCGCCACGGGGGTCCGGATCGGGCTCGTCACGCCGATGCTCTACGAGATGCTCGGGACCGACGCCGTCCGCGACGTCCGCCCCGCTTCCGCTGCCACCTGGTCGCCGCGCGGGCCCGATGCCGGAGCGCTGTGGCCCGAGACCCTGTTCCTCTGGGACACCGGTCGGCAGGGACTCCGGTCCGCACCCGGCTGGGACGACGTGACCGGGGTCGGCGTCCCCGCCGGCCGCGCCTTCTTCACCGCGTTCGCCGAGGAGGCCCGCCGATGACCGATCGTCCACGCACCAGTTCCGTCATCGCGCTCGCGGCCTCGGCACTGCTCGGCATCGGCCTCGTGGCGCCCATGCTCGCGCTGCCGGCCAGCGCGGACACCGCGGCCGACGGCGCCACCCTCGCCGCCGCGTCGGGCGTCGAACTGACCGACATCGACGGTGGCACGCTCACCGCACCGACCCCGGCCGTGCGCTGGGACTCGGGCGACCCGACGGTGGCCCGGGTCGACACGACGCAGGACGTCCTGAAGCTCAACACCACCCGCACGAGCGGTCTGCGCTCGGAGGCCGGCCCGGACGGGGCGACCTCGACGATCGCGAGCGGGGAGTTCACCCTGCGCGATCGTCCCCCCGTCGTGTTCACCGGACTCCGCGCCGCGTGCACTCCCGGCGGCACCCCCGCGGTGTCGTTCGACCGCCTGACCATCGACGGCGACGACGTCACCACCGAGGCCACCGCGACGCCCGGGTGGAGCCGCGACCTGCCGGAGTCCCGTTACGGCGCCACCAAGGTCGTCGTCGGTAGCACCACGACGGCCGCCGACGGCACCACGACGACGGTCGCGCTCCGCATCGACGCCGAAGCCGGTGCCTCCGAGATCTGGCGCGTCCGTGCCGGATCGGTCTCCTGCGCGGCGGGTGACCGCTGGCCGGCACCCACCCCGACGCCGACGCCCACCCCGACCCCGGCTCCGACGCCTGATCCCGCGCCGCAGCCGACCCCGGCCCACGGCGACGCCCTGGCCACCCGGAGCGTCAGCGGTGTGCAGGTGACTGCCCCGGACGGAACCGTGCTCATCGACGGGCAGCCCACGGTGACCGGCGTCGCGAAGCGCACCGCCGACCGGGTCGACGCTGCCGACGGTTCCCCGTCGACCGCACGTGGGGTCACCGTCTCGACTGCGGCGGACGGTACTTCGGACGTGCACCTCGACTCGTTCGAGCAGATCCCCGACCGGGCCTCGGACCCGGTCGCGGAGTACCGCTGGCCAGCGCTGCGCGTGTACGGCCTCGACGCCCACCTCACGCCGGAGGGGACGATGACCGTGGACTTCGCGAACGAGTCGAACGCGGTGTTCGTCAACGGGGTGTGGATCAACACCGCCACCGACCTGTACACCGGCGTCGACGCTGACGGCAAGGAGCGGGTCAGCGTGGCCTTCGGGGAGCGCACGGTGCACGCGGACGGCAGCACGACCCTGACCGCGCTGCACTACCGCGACCTGACGGGGGCGCACCCCGACGTGCGGCTCGGCGCCGTCACGATCCCGGCGAGGGCGAGCAGCCCGACGGACGCTCGGGTCACCGCCGCCTTCGGGGTGGGCGTCCGGGGGACGGACGGTACGGCGCTGGTCGCCCCGCAGCCGCGGATCACCAGTGCCGGGGAACACCGTTCCGCCGCCCGCATCGACGCGACCGCCGGCTACCCCGCCCGGGCAACCGACGTCACGGCGGCGATCGGGGACGACGGCGACACCGCGACCATTTCGGTCGGGCACTTCGAGCAGATCCCGGACGAGGCCACCGACCCCGTCGCCGCCTACCGCTGGCCGGCACTCCGCGTGAACGGGTTGCACGCCGAGGTGACGGCGGCCGGCACGATGACGGTCTCCTTCGACGACGAGTCGAACGCCGTGTTCGTCAACGGGGTGTGGATCAACACCGCCACCGACCTGTACACGGGGCTCGCCCCGGACGGGACCGAACGGGTCCGCGTCCACATCGGCGAACGGACCGAGAACCCGGACGGGACCGTCACGCTCACGGCGCTCCGCTACGAGGACCTGACCGGGACGCACCCCGACGTGCTGCTCGGCCAGGTGACGTTGGCGGCGGCGCAGCCCGCCCCGGACCCGACCCCGGGAGGGGGCGGCACCACGCCGACACCGGAGCCGCACGACCCGGCCATCGCACGCTGGCACGCCTTCGCGCTCCGGGCATCCGGCCCGAGCGACGTCCCGGCACAACCCGTCGCTGCGCCCGCCGCCGACGGCACCACCGTGACCGAGCGGGCGGACGAGGCCGGGGACGGCGCCACCGGACAGCTGCGTGTCGACGGGGTCACGGTGCGGTCGGCGAGTGACCGCGGCGAGGTCCGACTCGAACGGGTCGTCCTCTACCCGGGCACGAGCATCGCCGGCGAGCTCCGTGACGTCCGTGTCCGGGTGACCCACGGCGGTGCCACCGTGACGACCGCGGGTGGGCAGATCGCGGGCACCACCATCCCGGCGGGCACGATCCGGGCGAACACCCGGATCGCCCTGCCCGGCGGGCTGGGGAAGGTCGTGCTCAACGAGCAGCGGACCCGCGGGCGGGACCGGACCGTCACCGCGCTGCACCTGAGCGACCCCGCCGGGTTGGCAGCCGACGTGTCGGCAGCGGTGGTCACCACGGCAAAGGTCGATCCGCCCGCGAACGGCGGGAATGGCGGGCAGGGCGGCGGCAGCGCAGCCGGAGGCCCGGGCAACGAAGCGGCTCCCGGTGCCCTGACGCCGGACGGCACGAGCCCGGCCGGTACGAGCGGTACGAACGGCATCGGGACGGGCAGCGGAGACCTCGCGTTCACCGGTGCCTCGCTCCTGCCGGGCCTCATCGCGGCGGTGCTCCTGTTCGGTGCGGGTACCGCGATGGTGGCGCTGCGGCGTCGACGGCGCGTGCGCTGACCGCAGGCCCGCGGGATCGCGGGACGTCAGGCCCGGTGCCGGTCGGCACCGGGCCTGACGTCCGCCGCGTGGGGGAGGCCCGCGCGACCGCCACGTGCGAGGATGACTCATGCCCGTCGTCGAGTCCCGCTGCGTCGTCCCGGTCGAGCCCGACGTGGCCTTCGCCGTCTCGCAGACACAGGGGGCGATCCGGAAGCGTTGGGACCCCTTCATCCGCCGCCAGCACCTGATGGACGGGGCCACCGTGCCGGCGAAGGGCGTCCGGACGTACACGGTGCAGCGGTTCGGGCTGGCGATGGAGAGCGAGTACGTCTCGTACCACCCGCCGTCGAGCGTGGGGATGAAGATGACGAAGGGCTCGTGGTTCTTCGAGCGCATGGGCGGGGGCTGGCGCTTCACGGCGGCCGAGGGGCAGCCCGGACACACGCTCGCGGTCTGGCGCTACAACTTCACGTGCCGGCCGAAGTGGCTCGCGCCGATCGCCGAGCGAATCGGCGTGCTGGTGCTGCAGCGGGACATCGACCGGCGCATCCTGGGGTTCGCCCGCGGCTGCGAGGACCCCGTCGTCCTGGCCCACGTGGCCGCACAGCGCGCTGCCTGACCGGACCTGCGAGACGTCGGGGTCCTGCGGGCCGAGTCGGTTCGGAAGACGCCGTCGTCGTGCGCAGACGCCGCCGAGTGCTCGACACGCCTCCGGATTCGGCGGCGTTTCGAGCGCAAGGCGGCGTCGAGCGATGACGACGGCGTGTTCAGGAGTGCCGAACCGAGCGAAAGGCACTTGCATCCTTCGATGGAACTCCCGCAGGTGCATCCCGAAGCCGGTCGTCCCCGAGCGCCCGGTTTCCTAGCGTCGTCTGCATGACGAACACCACCCAAGTCCGGCCTCCCGCCGGCACCGCCGCCCGCGACCGAGGGGGTGTCCGCGGCCTCATCGCCCGGCACCCGCTCGTGTCCTTCTTCACCATGGCACTCGGCCTGAGCTGGCTCGCGTGGGTGCCGTACATCCTGTCCCCGCACGGCATGGGGGTGTGGGACATCCACTTCCCCGAGGTCCTGGGCAGCGGTCAGTTCACGGGCGTCCTGCCCGGTGCGCTCCTCGGCCCGTTGGGCAGCGCGTTCATCGTCACGGCGGTCGCCGACGGTCGCGCGGGCCTGCGCCGCTGGGTGGGGCGACTGTTGCGCTGGCGGGTCGCCTGGTACTGGTACGCACTGGCGCTCGTCGTCGTGCCGGCCCTGATCGTCGTGTCCGCGCTGCCGTTCGCCGGTGGTGACGTGCGGGCTCCCTCGGGCCTGGCCTTCGCCATGCTCGTGCCCGGACTGATCATCCAGCTGTTCTCGACCGGTCTGAGCGAAGAGCCCGGCTGGCGCGACTTCGCCCTGCCCCGCCTGCAGCACCGCTTCGGGGGCCTCGGTGCGGCGGCGATCCTCGGTCCGATCTGGGCGCTCTGGCACATGCCGCTGTACCTCAGCGACTGGGGCGGGTGGCCGAACGCGCACTGGAGCGAGCCCGTCGTGTTCGCCCTGTTCACCATCACCTTCAACGTGGTGATGATCCAGGTGTTCAACAAGACCCGCGAGAGCCTGCCCCTGGCCCTGCTGCTGCACGTCGGCGTGAACAACACGATCTCGACCCTGTTCCCCGAGATGTACCCGAGCATGACCGCCGGCACGCTGATGATCGGCCTGACGATCATGTCGACGATCGCCGCCGTGGTGCTGCTCGTCGCGACCCGTGGCCGCCTGGGCTACGACCCCGCCCGACGCGCCCTGCCCCTCGACACACCGGTCCCCACCCGCGCCCGCCTCGTAGGATCCAACGATGGCACCCGCTGAGCACGACGCGCTGCGCGCACCGGATGAGCCGGCCGCGCAGCCAGCCCAGCCCGCGCAGCCGGCCGCGCAGCCGGCCCAGCCCGCGCAGTCAGCGCAGCCCACGCAGTCGCCTCGACCCGCCCAGCTCGCCCGCCGCGTCGACGTCCTCGTCGCCCTCGGCACGGCCGTCGTCGCCCTCGGGCTGCTGCTCGGCCTGCCGCCCCTGGACAGCCTGGAACCGGACGGCCCCGCCCTGGCGCTGGGGGTCCCCGCAGTGTTCTCCGCCGCTTGGACCGTCCTGGCCCTCGGCCTGCTGGCCCAGTCCGCCGCCCTGCTCGCCGCCCGCCGGGCACCCCGCATCGCGCTGATCGTGGTCGCCGCACTCCCGGTGCTCGTCGCCGCGCTCGCCCCGCAGTCGTCCGACCTGTTCGGCCTGACCGCCCTGCCGGTGCTCGTCGGCGTCGTCGTCGCCGCACTCCGCGTGGCGCTGGCCCGCCTCTGGCCGACACTCGTGGTCGCCGCTGCCCTGGTGGCAGCCGGCAACGTGGTGCTCGCGCTCGCCGGTGACGCCACGACCGCCGTGTCCGGTTCGCTCGGGCAGGGCGTGCTGCAGGCGATCGGCGCGGTCGGCCTGCCCCTGCTGGTCACCCTGCTCGTGCAGTCCCGCCGCGAGGTCCGCGTCGCCCGCACGGCCGAGGCCAGCGCCGTGGACCGTGAGCAGGACGCCCTGGTCGACGCCGCCGTGTCCCGTGAGCGTGCCGCGATGGCCCGTGAACTCCACGACATCGCCGCGCACCACCTGTCCGGGATCGCACTGATGGCAGCGGTCATCGACCGGCAGATCGACGCTGACCCGGAGCGTGCCCACGAGGGTGCCCGCCAGGTGCGGGAGCAGAGCACGGCCGTGCTCGAGGACCTCCGCCGCCTGGTCGGCCTGCTCCGCGACGACGCCCCCGCCGAGCGTGCGGTCGAGACGGTCGCCGGGATCGTCGACCTGGCCGAACGAGCCCGGTTCCGCAGCGACGTCCGGCTCGACGTGCTGCCGGGTGACCGGCCGCTCGCTGACGGCGTCGGCCCGCTCGCGCAGCTCGCCGCTTACCGCACCGTCCAGGAGGCACTGGCCAACGCCGCCCTGCACGCCCCGTCCGCCCCGTGCACCGTCACCATCGACGACCGCGACGCGACCCGGGTGGTGATCCGGGTGGAGAACGCACCCGCCACCGTGCCGGCAGCGGGGACCTCTCCCTCGGGCGGCAACGGGCTGCGGGGGATGCGCGAGCGGGCGGACCTGGTCGGGGCGCGCCTCCAGACCGGCCCGACCGCGACCGGCGGATGGCTGGTGGAGCTGGCGCTCGGCCGGGAGGCACCTGCCGCACCCGCGCAGGCCGCCGACGGCACCGCGGTGGTCGCGTGATCCGCGTGCTGGTCGCGGACGACCAGCCCCTGGTCCGCGCCGGGGTGTCCGCGCTGCTCGGCGCGGAGCCGGACATCGAGGTGGTCGGCGTGGCCGCCGACGGCGGCGAGGCGCTCGCGCTGGCGCGCGAGACGCGACCCGACGTCGCCTGCCTGGACATCCGGATGCCGGTGATGAACGGCATCGAACTCGCGCGGATCTTCTGCGCACCGGACGCCGATCCGGCGATCCCGGCGCTCATGCTGACGACGTTCGACCTGGACGACTACGTGTTCGGGGCGCTCGAGGCCGGCGCCTCCGGGTTCCTGCTCAAGGACGCCGAGCCGGACACCATCGTTGACGCCGTGCGACAGGTCGCCGCCGGCAACGGCACCCTCGACCAGGCCCTGACCCGGCGGGTGCTGCGGGAGTTCGTGTCACGGCGGAGCCTGCAGCCGGTGTCCGGCGACCGGGCCGACGGCGTGCTGACCGCCCGCGAGCGCGAGGTCCTGCTGCTGCTGGCACAGGGGATGTCGAACGAGGAGATCGCGGTGTCGCTCGTGCTCGAGGTGTCGACCGTCAAGTCGCACCTGGCGCGGATGCTGCCGAAGCTCGGGGTGCGGTCGCGGTTGCAGGCCGTGGTGTGGGCGTACCAGAACCGGATCGTGACGGTGCCGGAGCAGCCGTAGCCGACCCGGTGTCAGCCGGCTGCTGCGTCAGGCTGCAGGATGCGGTGTCAGCCGGCGGGCTGCGGCTCGGCGGCGCCGGGGACGACGAGTCGCCAGACGGCGTCGTCCCCGGCGTCCCCGCCGTCGTCGGCGGGGGAGAGGTACAGGCGGAAGGTGCCCTCGTCGGCGAGGGGGTCGCCCTCGAGGTACTCGACCGGTTCGCCGCTCGTCTCGCACTGGTCCGAGGTGCTGATCACCCGGATCGTGTCGCCCGGCTTCGGACCCGAGGCGTCCTCGTCGCCTTTCGGGACGTCGGTGACCGTCGCCTCGTACACGTCGTAGATCCCCTGGAGCTCGACGGTCCGGTCGGTCTTGGTGACGTCGGCGTCGACGACCAGGTCGGCGGCGTCGCGGCGCTCGGCCGAGGTCTTCAGCGGGACGTAGTCGGCGCAGAACCCGGACTGCAGCGGCCCGGCCTGCGTGCTCGGACCCGTGGGGCCGGCGTCGTCGTCGCCGCTCGTCTCGGTGGCGCAGCCGGCCAGGGTGCCGCCGAGCACCACGACGAGTGCCACGACCGGTGCGATCCGTCCCCACTGCATGGGCCGAGTATGACCCACGCGACCCGTCGAGACCAGGGCGTTCGGCCCCTGTCCGGGGAACGCACGTTCCCGTTCGGGGGACTGGTCGCAGCGGCCACGGGCTGGTGCAGTGTCCGGATGCACATCGAGACGCCGCCGGTGACCAGCCCCGACGACCCCTCCCTGCGGGGCGAGGCCATCCTCGGGATGATCACGGCGCTGCGGTCCCGGCCCCTGCACGAGGTGACCCCCGAGGTCGTCGCGGCGGCGGCCGGGGTGGACCTCGATGCCGTGGCACGCACGTTCCCGAGCTGGGACGGTCTGCTGCTCGCGACGATCGACCGGTGGAACGAGGAGCGCACCGTGCCGCTCATGCCCCTGGCCGAGCAGCACGGCACCGTCCGGTTCCTGCGCGCGATCGTGGCGGACCCTTGGCTCATGCGGTTCCTGACGGCGACGCTGAACATCGCGGCGTCGCCCGAGCCGGGCACGATGGAGCCGGCTCGCGGCTCGGAGCAGCTGCTCGCGACCTCCGAGGAGCTGCAGTTGCAGTCCATGGTGCGGCCGGAGATGGACCTGCTCGAGGCCTTCGACCGCGCCGTGACGCGCCTGCGCGAGGGCTGGTCCCGCGCGTACGTGCCGCCCGTGTGGGAGCTCGACCTGGTCCACTGACCCGCCCGGTGGCCCGACGGGTCACCCCACAGACCGAGGACGCTAGGGCGTCCGAGGGCAGACGCACCGTCTGCACGCGTCGCCGCACGATTCGGGTTCGAGCGGCGGCGCGTACCACCCCGTCCCGCGGCCCGCGGCCCGCCTCACGCGTCCCGCCGTCAGTCGGCGTGCAGCGCGAGCGGTCGTGCCGAGTCCACCTGGACCGGCTGCCGACGGATCGCGATCACCGTCACGTCGTCGTCGTGCGGCACCTCGTCGGCGCGGGCCGACAGGGCGAGCACGACCGCGTGCGGGTCACGTCCGGCGCGCGCGATCTCGGCCACCGCCTCGATGGTCTCCTCGAGCCCCTCGTACAGGTCGAGCACGCCGTCGCTGAACGAGACGAGCAGATCGCCTGGCTCCAGGGTGCTCTCAGCCGTCACCCACTCCTCGCGGATGCCGAGCCCGAGCGGCATGTCGCCGGACCGGAGTCGGTCGACGTGCCCGTCGGCCCGCAGCACGAAGCTCAGCCCGTGCCCGGCGTCGGACCACCGGAGGGTGCCGTCGTCGGAGATCCGGGCGTGGAACAGCGTGGTGAAGGCCAGGTCGGGCCCGATGCCCTCGGCGCTCAGGCCGTCGGACGCCCGCTTCAGCGCCTCGGCCGGGTCGTCGACCGTCCGGGCGCTCCGGAGCGTCGACCGGACCGCTGCGGCGATCAGGCCGGCACCGACGCCCTTGCCCATGACGTCGCCGAGACTCACCGCCACGCCGCTGTTGGTCGGGTACCAGTCGAAGAAGTCCCCGCCGACGCTCCGGGCGGGCAGGCAGGCACCGGCGACGACGACGTCCTCGGTGATGCGGCCCGTCGTCGTCGGGAGCAGGGAACGCTGCACCGCGGCTGCCCGGTCGATCTCGGCACGGACCTTGCCCTCGCGTGCCTCGGCGGACCGCAGACTGCGTCGGGCCCGGCGGGAGAGCTCGTGCACGACGACGGCGACGGTGCCGAACACGACGACGAGGATGCCCAGACGGACGAGTTCACTCGGGCCGGGCGCGTCGGACGGGGTCAGGACGTAGGGCGCGAGGATCACGAGCACGATGCCCGCGATCGCGAAGAGCACGGTGCGACGCCCCTCGAGCGACGCCCACCAGACCACGGGGAGCACCACGATCGCCGTGAACAGCGACGAGCCGGAGCCCGTCCCGGTGCGCAGCAGCGCGATCGTCACGAAGTCGACGGTGAGCAGGACCGGCACCAGCCAGGCGGCGCCATGCACGAGCGCGGGGACGGCGCTCATCAGGGTCGCGACCACCGTGCACACCAGACTCGCCACGAACAGGTGGTGGGCCGTGATCGGCAGCGACGGCATCACGATGCTGAGCAGCGCCGACAGCGCCAGCAGGCCGCTGATCGGAGCCTGACGGACGAGGGGGTTGTCGACGATGCTGGTTGGGCGAGTCATGCTCAGTGCAGGTTAGTGCTCCGCGACGGCCGACGACCGGTGCTGACCCCTTCTGGGGACGCCAGCGTGGCCGATCAGCGCGGCCAGGTCGCGACGACCGCGACCGCGTTGAAGAGCACGTGCGCCAGGATCGCACCGCCGATGCGGTCGGTCATCGCCACGAGCGTGCCGGTGAGGACGCCGAGCAGGAACGTCGTCACGAACACCTGGAACCCGCCGAGCGTCGTGCCGCCGGCTCCGAGCAGCAGGTGGAGCAGCGCGAACAGGAGCGCCGTGACCAGCACCGCGAGGAACCGGGTGCGGGGCGTGAGCTCGGCGGCCAGTCGGCGCTGGAACAGCCCGCGGAACACCACTTCCTCGAGCACCGGGCTGACGACGACGATGCCGATCGCCGACACGAGCAGCAGCCCGACGTCCGGCGTGCCGAGGCTCGGTGCGGGGACCAGGCCGGTCGTCCCCGTGAACGACAGGGACAGGAACACGTCCACCACGCGGCAGATGATCACGATGCCGATCGCGAAGACCACGATCCCCAGGTCGAGCCGCAGCCGTGACAGCATCGCCGGCAACGGGGTCCGACGGAGCGCCACGGCGGCGGCGATGACGAGCGGCACCCACACGGCGGCGTCCGCGGCGAGCACCTGCAGGACCGGCGACGGGATGCCCCCAGTCCGGGTGACCTGTCCGACGATCCGGGTCAGGATCACGGCGACGCCGAGCGCGACGAGGATGACGATGAGGTCCCGCTGCCGCCGCACGCTCGGCGTGGTCGCGGTCTGGGCCGGCTCGGAACGCATGGGGCCACCGTAGAGGACACCGCGCGCCGGATGGCGACTTCCCCCGGGCAGGACTCGTTCCTGTGGCACTATTTGTATGCCGTGTGCTGGGAGTACCCCGGTGCGCCTGTGTCGGGACCACGGGGACGGCCATGATCGGGGAAGGCAAAGGCGTGGAACTCCGCGACTACATCACGGTGCTCCGCAAGGGATGGGTACTGATCGTCGTACTCGCCCTGGTGGGAGTGGCCGCAGCCGCAGGGTTCTCCCTGCTGAAGAAGCCGGTCTACTCGGCATCGGCGCAGGTCTTCGTCTCCACCGAGACGTCGGGCAGCGCCAGTGACCTGGCGCAGGGCAACACGTTCACCCAGCAGCGGGTGCTGACGTACTCCAACCTGGTGTCGACGCCGATCGTGCTGCTGCCGGTGATCTCGTCGCTCAAGCTCGACATGAACGCCGACCAGCTCGCGACGATGGTGTCGGCGACGGCGCCGACGAGCACCACCCTCATCGCCATCTCGGTCGAGGGCACCGACCCGGTGCAGGCCGCGAACATCGCGAACGCGACCTCGCAGAGCCTGACCAACGTCGTGCAGGACATCGAGGCCACCGACGCGAGCGGCAAGAGCACCGTCAAGCTCACCCGCGTCAAGCAGGCCGACGTGCCGAGCGCGCCGGTCAGCCCGAACGTGCCCGTCAACGTCGCGCTCGGGCTGCTCGTCGGGCTCGCACTGGGCATCGGCATCTCCATCCTGCGCGAGACCCTGGACAACCGGATCCGCACCGAACTCGACGTCGAGAAGATCAGCGACAAGCCGGTCGTCGGCGGGATCGCCTTCGACGCCAAGGCGGCCGAACGCCCGCTCATCGTGCAGGTCGATCCGCGCAGCCCCCGCGCCGAGTCGTTCCGCACGCTCCGCACGAACCTGCAGTTCCTGGACATCGGCACCGGTGCCCGCACCTTCGTCATGACGTCGTCGATGCAGTCCGAGGGCAAGAGCACCACCGTCGCGAACCTGGCGATCGCCCTGGACAGCGCCGGGTTCCGCGTCATCCTGATCGACGCCGACCTGCGCCGCCCCCGCGTCGCCGAGTACATGGACGTCGAGAGCAACGCCGGGCTGACCGACGTGCTGATCGGTCGCGCCGACCTGGAGGACGTCGCCCACCCCTGGGGCCGCGGCAAGCTCGTCGTCCTGCCCGCCGGCCAGATCCCGCCGAACCCGTCCGAGCTGCTCGGCTCGCGGGCGATGCAGGACCTGATCGACCTGCTCGAGCAGCAGTTCGACTACGTCCTGTTCGACGCCCCGCCGCTGCTGCCGGTCACCGACGCCGCGATCCTGGCCAAGAAGGCGTCCGGTGCGATCATCGCCGTCGCCTCCGGGCAGACCCTGAAGGGCCAGCTCGCCGCTGCCGTCGCTTCGCTCGCGAACGTCGGCGCACCGATCTCCGGGTTCGTCCTGACGAAGATGCCGCTGAAGGGCCCGGGCGCCTACGGCCACGGCCGGTACGGCTACGGGTACAGCTACGGCCACGACGAGGACGACAACACCGTGACCACGTCGACGCACCCGCCGAAGCGTGCCAGCAAGAAGCTCGGCGTGCTCCGCCGCGCCGGACGCTGAGCGGAGCGGCGGACGATGAAGAATCGCCGGGGGACCCGGGGCCTCGGTCGTGCGCTGCCGAAGACCACCCTGATCGTGGTGGCCGTCGTGGTGGTGGCGCTGATCATCATCGACGTCGTGCTCGTCTCGCTCGCCCTGGGCCGCACCGCGCCCGAACAGAACGGACCCGCCGGTCCGATCCCGACCTTCACACGGATGCCGCACGCGAGCGAGTCCCCGCGGGCCAGCGCGACCGCTGACGGGGACGCCGCAGGGACCAAGCAACAGGGCCGGCGCCTGTTGGCAGCCGTCGACGGCCAGGAGGCATGGCGCGCGTCCGGCGGATCGTGCGGCGGCCCGCGGCCGGTGCTGGAACACTCCGTGGACGGCGGGGCGACGTGGGTCAAGGTGGGACTCGGGACGGATGTCGGATCGCTCATGGCGATCCGGGCCTCCAGTGCGGAGCTCTCGATCCTGGCGGGCGTCGGCGACGACTGCACCGCGACCGCGCGGACCAGCACCGACGCCGGTGTGACGTGGGCAGCCGGTGCGCCCGGCGCCGCCGGCGCCGGCATCAGCACCGACGGCGTCGTGCTCGCGAGCGGGACCGTCCAGGCGCCCTGCGCAGACCCCATCGACGCGTTCCAGGGCGACAAGACCTCGGTCGTCATCTGCGACGGCCAGCTCGAGTGGCGGACCGGCGAGGCAGCGTGGGTCGACGTGCCGCTGGGCGGCGTGCGCTCGGTCGGCGTCGACGGCGGGGAGTACACGCTCGCCCGTGTCGGCGCAGCGTCGTGCGACGGCGTGCAGATCGAGACCATGTCCGCTTCCGACGTGACGCCCTCGTCGTCCACCACGCCGATCGGCTGCGCCGACGGAGCCGACACCGACAACACCGTCACCATCGACCGCGCCGGGCAGGACGTGTGGCTGTGGGACGGCACGACGGTCCGGGTCTCGACGGACGGTGGGGCGACTTGGTGACCGTCAGGGACGGAACTGCTCAGCAGAATGCGTCGTGGGCTACCGTCTACGCGAAACGGCTGTTCGCGACTGACGTCCTCGCCCTGGCCTGGGTCGTCTTCGGGGTGCAGATCGCCTGGTTCGGCTCCGACAGTCAGAAGGTGGCGGGGAGCCCGGCTGACCTCGCACTCGGGTATACCACTGTGTCGGTGGTGCTGATCGTCGCGTGGCTGATCGTGTTGTCGCTCTACGACACTCGCGATCCGCGTTACATCGGCACCGGTGCGGGAGAGTACCGACGGATCGTCGACTCCGCGATTCGCCTCTTCGCGCTCGTCGCGATCATCGCCTACGTCTTCAAGCTCGACATCGCTCGTGGGTACGTCTTCATCGCTTTCCCGCTTGGAGTACTCGTCCTCCTGCTGACACGGTGGATGTGGCGCCAATGGCTCAACGCGCAGCGACGGAACGGGCGGTTTTCAGCGCTCGTGCTGCTTGTCGGTTCGGACGAGAGTGTCGAGTACATCAGCCGAGAACTCGGGAAGCATCCGGAAGAGGGCTACCTGGTCGTCGGTGCATGCGTCCCCCACGCGCCGATCGGATCAACCCTTCGCGGCGGCGACATCCCCGTGGTCGGACGCATCCCTGACGCCCTCTCCGCCCTCGCGACGACGGGTGCCGACACGGTCGCAGTGACGAGCTCGGACGAGCTCGGCGCCCGGGCGGTGCGTGAACTGAGCTGGGGACTCGAAAGCGGTCGTCAGCACCTCGTCGTCGCCCCGAGCCTCACCGACATCAACGGTCCCCGCATCCACATGCGACCCGTCGCAGGTCTCCCGCTCATGCACGTCGAGATGCCGCGGTACGAAGGCGCCACCCACTTCGCGAAACGAGCGTTCGACATCGTGGGTTCGAGCTTGATGATCTTGGTGTTGTCCCCCTTGCTCGTCGCGATCGCCGTCGCTGTGCGGCTCAGCAGCGCAGGGCCGGTCCTCTACCGTCAACAGCGAATCGGACTCAACGGGAAGCCCTTCCACATGCTGAAGTTCCGTTCCATGCGGGTCGGAGCGGACGCTGAGCTCGCTGCGTTGCTCTCCGAGCAGGGACGCGGAAGTCAGCCCCTGTTCAAGGTCGAGAACGATCCGCGCGTCACCCCCGCGGGCCGATTCCTCAGGAAGCACTCGCTCGACGAGTTCCCTCAGCTCCTGAACGTGCTGATGGGGAGCATGAGTCTGGTGGGCCCGAGGCCCCAGCGAGAAGGTGAAGTGGCGCTCTACGACAGTGCAGCACGTCGGAGACTGCTCCTCAAACCGGGCATGAGCGGGCTCTGGCAGGTCAGTGGGCGTTCGAGTCTCTCGTGGGAGGACGCGATCCGCCTCGACCTGTTCTACGTGGAGAACTGGTCGGTGACGGGCGACGTCGTGATCCTCTGGAAGACCGTCCGGGCCGTGCTCGCGCCGGGGAAGGAAGCGTCATGACCTCGCTGCGGCAGGGGAACTCGGACACCGTGCTGATCGTCGAACAGAACCCGACCGGGCATCGTCTGTTCTACGTCCGCGTGCTCGTGGATGCAGCGATCGCTGCAGGAGCTCGTGTCGTCGTCCTCCTCGGACCGGACCCGGCCCCCGAGGCCGAACGAGTGCACTTGGCCTCCGTCATCGACAGGGTCGAGCTGCTTCGGCAGGCACTGGTGAGCCACGACGAACTCGCGCAACTCTCGCAGCAGCTCAAGACGGACCGTGTCGTCGTCCCCGACGCAGACCGATTCGCCCTGCGACTCGCTCTCCGCCGTCGGTGGGCGGGCTCGGGGCGCCTGAGTCTCCTCATCATGCGTGAGTCGGCGCAGCCCACGGGGTCCTGGTTCGTCGATGGTGTGAAGACACAACTGAGGACCACGGCGTTCCGCAGGACGGCTCGTCTGCGAAACGTCGATCTCCGCGTCCTGAAGTCTGCTGGTTGGGCAGGCAGTGCGCGGTTCCCGGTCGCGGTCGATCCCGTGGTCATCGCGTCGTCCGAGCGGTCGGTCGAACAGTTCCGGGAAGCGCATCGGATGGACAGCGGACGCTACTGGTTCGCAGTGCTCGGCGCGATCTCCGCTCGGAAGAACCTCGACCTCGTCGTCGAAGCGCTCCGGAACGTCCCTTCGCACTGGGGGCTCCTCGTCGCTGGCCAGCTCGACGAGGACATCAGTGAGGACCTGCGGCACCGGCTCCGCTCGATGGTCTCCGCAGGTTCTGCGATAGTCGTCGACCGACTGCTGTCGGACGACGAGCTCGACACCGCCGTACGGGCCGCCGACTGCCTGGTGCTCGCACATTCGAACGAAGGGCCGAGCGGACTCCTGGGCAAGGCAGCAGCATCCGGGACCCGGGTGGTCGCTGCGGGCGCGCAGAGCCTCAAACACGACGTGACAGCGCTGGGAGAGCTCGGCGATTGGGCCGAACTCGACGAAGCATCCTTGGCCGTTCTCCTGCAGCACGCGACGCGGCAGCCACGACCCCGGGCGGTGCTGCCAGCAACGAGCGCGGCCTTCACCGACGCGCTCCTGTGAACGGCGGTCCGTCCAACGGCGAACGGCCGATGGCGCACCAGGCGATCTTGCTCGCCGGAGCGACGGGGCTGTCCCAAGTGCTCGTCGCGGTGCTCTACCTCTTCGCCGCCCGCGGGGTCGGCCCCGAGGCGTTCGGATCGGTGGTCTCCGCGATCGCGTTGGGAACGGCAGCGGCAGGGTTCATCGACTTCGGTACGAACAACCACTGGACGCGGGAACTGGCACGCCAGGCGCTCGGACGAGACGTGTTCGCCACCCGACTGTTCTCGAAGATCGCCATCACCGTCGTGCTCGCGGTCGTCTGGACCGTCGTACTGGTAATCGCAGCGCCCGCTTCGCACCTCTGGCTCGCTGGTCCCATCGCCGCAGCCCTCGTGGCCAACCAGGCGTACCAAGTGCCTCTCCGGAGCGCAGCACGTGGCGATCTGGTCGCGCTCGTCATCCTCAGTGACCGTGCCTCTGCCTCGGCGTTCTTCTTCGGACTGCTCGCTGTCCAGGTCCCGTCGACCGTCGCGCTCTGGATCGCGCTTGCGGCAGGTTCGGTCCTCGCTTCGGTCCTCGGGAGTTCGCTCGGCCCTGGGCGTGCCGTCCGCATCCGCCCCCGCCTGGTCAACCCCTGGGTCGGAGCGCGGTACTTCGGCATCACCGTGGTCGCGACGAGTGCGCAGTCCCTGGATCTTTCGCTCCTGTCGGCCGTCAGCGGAAGTGCGGCGTCGGGTGTCTACGGAGCGGTGAGTCGATGGACGCAGCCGATGAGCCTGTTGGCTGCGGCCTTCTCGTCTGCACTCGCACCGTACGCGGCGAGGAGCCCTGACCTCAGGACCGCCTGGACAGAACTGCGGCGAGCACTCTGGATGCCTCTCGCAGCCATCGGACTCGCCATCGCTGTCTTCTTCGCGGCACCGCTCGTCGTGGACGTGCTCCTCGGCGATGACTACGCCGGGTCGGCGGGGGTGCTCCGGCTGCTCGCGCTCGTCGTGATCCCGTCGATCATCTGTCAGCCGCTCGTCGTCATCCTGCAGGCTTTCGGACGCGACCGGTACGTTGCGCTCGTCATGGTGATCGCCGCGATCGTGCAACTCGTGCTCGTGCTCGTCCTCGGGCACGCGAACGGCGCCCTCGGGGCGGGCCAGGCCGCGCTGGCTTCGCAGCTGCTCATCCTCATCGCGCTGACCGCGGGCGTCCTGCACTTCAGGAGCACTGCGTCGAAGGAGGCCAGGCAATGACGGGGACCGTGCTCCTCACCGCGACGGTGCGTCCGAACACGACGATGTACGTGACGCAACACGATCCGGATGCCCGGCGCGAACAGTACCGGCACGCGATCTCGACCTGGGCCACGCAGCTCGAAGGCACGCCGTTCGGCCTCACCGTGGTCGAGACGAGCGGTGCCACCGCGACCGAGCTGCTGTCATCCGTTGATCCCCGTCTCCGCCATCGGATCAGAGTGGTCCAGTACGACCCGTCCGAGTCGGACGCGAGTCGAGGCAAGGGCCGCCTCGAGGCTGATGCCATCGCACACGGGATAGCCGCGATCGAGCGGGACTCCGGGCCGGACCAGAGCATCTACAAGTCGACGGGCCGACTCGTTCTCCGGAACGCCCGACGACTCGTGCTCCCGATTCCGCACGACGCCGTCCGGGTTCGGATGGCCCTCGACCGGTCGTTCGCGGACACGCGATTCGTCGGCGCCGGCGCGCTGACGTGGCGGAGGGTCCTCCTCGCCGATGCGGTCGCGATCGACGAGCAGGCCGGAATCTACTTCGAACACGTCCTCGCCGGTGCGGTGGCGCGATCAGCAGCGTTGCAGCAGATCCGGATCGAGCGCTTCGGGGAACGGCCGAACTTCGACGGCCAGTCAGGCTCGACCGGCCGCCGGTATCGTCGAGGCCTCGTGTCCGCTGTGCCCGCGCTTTCGCTTCTCGCGGAGCGAGGCCTTGCTGGTCTCGCTTCGAGGAAGCAGGCCTGAAGCCGTCGGCGTCTGCTCAGCGAGAGCAGCTCCGACGAGCAGGACGGCGAGACCGACCGTGATCGCGAAGCCCTTGTCCTCCAGGGAAGCACCGAAGGGCAAGAGCGCGACGAGGATCGCGATGCAGCCTCGGACAGCGGTGTTCGCGAGCGTCCACTCGAACATCGGCGCGCGCCGTACGAGCGGCACGAAGATCAGCACGAGGCAAGTGAGCAGGATGATGCACCCGATGACCCCGAACTTGGCCAGGTAGACGAGCGGGCTGTCGACGGAGAAGTCGGTGCCTGCGATGCCGGTGGTGGGGTTGATGAACGTCTGGCCTTCGCCTCTGCCCATCAGGACGTTCTGTTGCCACATTGTGAGGCAGTACTCGTAGGCACGAGACCGAATCGCTCCCGACTGGTCCGAGCCGACGCCGTCCTGGATCGTCTGCCAGATGCTGGCGAACCGCTGTGCCAGGAAGTCCTCGTTCTGGAAGAACTGGGCAGTCAGCGGAACCGCTACCGCGATCGCCGCGAGACCCACGACGGCGGCCGTGACGATCCGCCGCACGGGCGCCCGGAGTTTGCTCCGTGCACCAACGATGCCGATCAGGACTGCTGCGAAGACCACTCCGGTACGGGTCCCGGTGACCAGGACTGCGAACACGAAAGCCACACCTGCGGTGAACCACGCCCAGTTGATCCGCGAGCCTGCCAGCGCCATCGCGAAGCTGAGCGCCACGGCCAACGTCAGTGCGGTCAGGGAGGACAGGAGGGCGGCGTCGCCGTCAACAGGCTGCGTCGACACGAGACCGCGTGCAGCGATCCAGCGCGCGGCGAAACTGTAGGCCGCGAGCGCGCCCACCAGAACCACGAGGATGCGGGAAGTGCGAACGCTCGCGGTGCCGATCGCGTCGAGTGCGATGATCACCGCGCAGCCAATCAGGACGTACGTCGCACCGTCCCGCAGCCAGTTCGACAAGGTCGCGCCCTGAACCGCGACGGAGTAGGGAAGGACCACGAGCACCTGCCACAGGATGATCCCGACTCCGCCCACGTACGAGGGGAAGAGGGACCGCAAAGCGGGCGACTCCGACATCCCCCGCAACTTCGTCAAGCTCACCAGCACCGATACGCCGACCACCGCGAAGTAGAACAACTTCGGTGCGCTCAGACCGCTCGACGTCTGGAAGACGAGGAACGCGCCGAACACGAAGAAGGCTGCTCGTGCCCAGGAGTAGCGGACGACCAGAACGAGCGCGAGCACAGCGGGGATGACCAGCGCCGTCCGTGGATCGGCGGATGCCCCGATCGCCAGCACGCACGTGACCAACGCCGCAAGGACGACGAGGGCGACTGTGCGTGTCCCCGATCGCATGCCGCAACTCTAGTCCGTCCGGCAAGTCTGACGACCTAATCTTGACGCCATGAGGCGACTCGTTCTTCTGCTGTTCGGAGATTTCCGTGTCTCGTGGCTCCGCACCATCCTGCAGTTGGTCCGCGGCAGGCGAGTACTCATCGGCCGGCGGTTCCGTCTGCAGGGGGTCCCTGAGTTGGTCGATGGCCGATCTCGACTGACCCTCGGAACGCGTCCGTACGGGTTCGCGACCGGTCGAGACGCCGGCATCCTCCGCGTACGCGGCACGCTGCGGATCCACGGGAGGGTCGCGATCGGAGTCGGGTCGAGGATCGAAGTGGCTTCCGGGGCACTCGCGGACATCGGTGAGGACACGTACTTCTCCCCGAACGTGCGCATCATCGTGAGCTCAGGACTCACCGTCGGGCGTGGATGCGCCATCGGGTGGGACGTCCAGATGCTGGACGACGACCAGCACGTCTTCCGGAGCGGAAGTCGCGAACGACCCCGGTCGGCACCGATCGTCCTCGGCGATCACGTGTGGGTCGGGAGCAGAGCGATGATCTTCAAGGGGGTCGAGATCGCCGACGGCTGCGTCATCGCGAGCGGCGCGGTCGTGACGAGGAGCGTCGACGAACCGAACAGTCTCGTCGCGGGGAATCCTGCGTCCGTCGTCCGGCGTGGGATCTCCTGGGAATGATCGCTTTCCGGACTCACCGCTGATCGAGCGCGCCGAGGAACACCGAAGCGAACGCGGCCGGCGTGTGCTCGAGGATCTCCGGGGTGCTGATGTGGCCGCGCCAATCCGCCTTCGACGACACGAGCGCCTCCGCGAGTGAGTCCTCATCGGACGCACACGTGTAGACGCCCCGCATGTTCTTCGTCGAGGCGGCCACGCCGCTGCTGGCGGTGACCACCGCGTGGAGACCAGCTGCCAGCCCCTCGTTGACGACGAGCCCCCACACCTCTTCGGACGACGGGAGGACCAGTGTGTTGCTCGCGATCATCTCGTCGATCGCCTCGTCGTTCTGTGTCGTCCCCTTCAACACGACGTGGTCGTGCAGTCCCAGGGTGTGGATCGACTCTTCCAACATGCCCCGCTCGGGACCGTCACCGACGAAGACGAGGACGTCCTCAGGCCCACGTGCCTTCGCGAATGCACGCAACAGGAGTGCGGGCTGTTTCCGGCTGATCAGCTGTCCGACGAAGATGAAGCGGTGCCCGGGTGACTGCGGGTGGCCGGCCCGCGCGGTGAGCGCCCGATCCGCGATGTGCTGGACATCGACGGCGTTGAAGCCCCGATGGATGCGCCCGGCCGCGACACCGAAGCTCTTGAGCGCGTCCTCTGCGTCGACACCCGGGACGACGACCGCGTCGAGACTGCGCATGAACAGGCTCCGCGAGCGTGCGATGACACCCGTACGGTGACGATTCGTGTTGAGGGTTGACTCGTAGAAGCCGACGGTTCGAATGCGTCGGAGTTTGGCGACGAGCAGGAGTTGCCAGTACGCGGGGGACTCCCATCCTCCGAGGAGGACCGCGCTCGGCTTCGGGGGGAAGACGAATCGAGGATCGAGGAGGGTGTACAGGCTCGTTTCACCTCGGCGCAACTTGAGCGTGCGGAGTGTCCGGTGCCGGAGCGCGCGGAGCCCACGCTCAGACCAGTCGGCGGGTCGACGCCCTTCACGGACACGCTGCCGATCGCTCTCGAGGAGGAACACGGTGAGGTCCGCCCGGCTGGCGATCTGTTCCCAAACCGGGACACGGTACGGCGCAGCGATGTTGGTGAACCAGTGCAGGACCGGCAGCTGCCCACGGTCACGCCCTGCGATGTCAGGCTCCGGCATCGTAGATGTCCTGCAGCCCTTCGACCACGCGGGAGAGCGAGAACCGCTCCTGTGCAAGTCGTCTCGCTCGTGCTCCGGTTGCAGCTGTTGCCTGAGGCGAGTCGAGCGCTTCCGTGAGTCGGTCCCGGAGCTCGTCGACGGATCCGAAGGTCCACCCCGCCCGTGCCTCCGAGATGACCGGGGCGAGGGCAGAGGTGCGGTGCACGATCGGCGGTGTCCCAGCCGACATCGCCTCCAGGATCGTCATCCCGAACGGCTCGTCGACGGCGGGCTGCACGAACACCTCAGCCGAGTGCATGTGGGCGATGACCTCGTCTGGGGGGACCGCGCCGACCAGCGCGACCCGCTCGCCCCCGGGGACGCCGGCCAGTGCGTTCCGAACGTTTGAGAGGTCGCCCTCATCGGGACCCGCGATCCGGAAGGTGCCGTCGGGGTAACGGCTCGCCAACTCCGCGGCCACGGTGGCGAACGTGGTCGCACCCTTCCGCGGGTGCAGCCGACCGAGGAACAGCGCACCCCGTCGACGTTGCAGCTCGGAGTCGTCGCGTGACGGTATCCCGTTCTCGAACAACACCGATGGCGTCGCCCCAGCCGACAACCGTGCTATCTCACGGCCTTCGTCCGGAGTGAGCACGAGTGCCGTCCGAGCGGACGAGACCACGCGTCCGGTCATCAACGAATCGACGATCTGCGCCGACCGCTTCGATGACGCGTCGATCATGCCGTGCGTGTGGATGACGTACGGGAGCGACCGACTGCGCAGTGCCATGGCGATCGGCAGCGTGACGAGGTCACGGGCGAGGTGGACGTGGAAGATCTCTGTACCGGTGAGCCCTTCGAGGACCTTCCGCCTGAGGCCGGGAGCGATCGTGGTCGCGAAGCCCATTCCCGGGACGAGTCGCCGGGAGCGTGCGAGGCCAAGCGGCACGCCGTGCCACTCCGTCGGCAGAGTCTCGTACCCGTCGGCTCCCGCGAACACCGAGGCATCGATGCCTCGACGACGTTGCTCAGCGGCGAGGTCGAGCGCGACCTTCGTGGGGCCTCCGAACCGGCCGTCCGGGGAGACGAGGGTGACCACGTGCCGAACGACGCGATCAGTCATGTCGGGTGCCCGTCACGACCGCCGGGTTCCCGACTGCGATCGAGTTCTCGGGGATAGCACCTCGGACCACCGAGAGCGGTTGGACGAGGGCTGACCGACCGATGTGGGCGCCGCCGAGGACCACGCAGCGAGCCGTGACCCAGGCTCCGTCCTCGATGACGACTGGCCGAGTGATCAGCCCCATGTCCCGACGGTGGGCGTGGCTCCCGGTGGTCACGAATGTGTCTTGTGAGACGACGACGTCATGACCGATCGTCACCACGTCCTGGTTGTGGATCCAGACGCCCTCCCCGATCCAGCTGTCGTCGCCGATGCGGAGCTTCCAGGGGAAACGCACTCGAGTACGGGGGCGGAAGATCACGCCTTCGCCGATCTCCGCGCCGAAGCGGCGTAGTACGGACACTCGGAGTCGCGAGCTGATCTGGAGGGGATTCGTGACGAACAACAGTTCCACGATGCCCCACAGGTACACCATCGGTGCCGACCGTCCCCAGGACGTGCGCTCCCCTGGTGCCGCCCGCAGGCTGATGATCCGGGGGCGCCCCGATGGCTCTTTGTCGAGGTTCACAGTTCAACGTCCCGTACTCGGTCGAGGAAGTCCTCGGCTGTTACTGTCCTCGGGTGTCCCCCCGAGTCTCTGTCGTGATCTTCGCACAGAACTACGCGCCGGAGCCGAGCGGCAACGCGCCCTACGTCACCTCGCTCGCCGAGGGGTTGCAGGCGAGCGGGGAATTCGAAGTGACGGTCGTCACTGCGCATCCGTACTACCCGGACTGGCAGATACGGGCGGGGTACGGCCAGTGGAAGCGCGACGAGACGCTGCGAGGTGTCCACCTCCGCCGGAAACTGCACTACGTCCCCAGCCGACCCACTGCGCTCCGCAGACTCGTGTCCGAACTCTCGTTCGGTGCTCGCTCCGCCCTTTCGTCCTGCGCGCGCGCAGACGTGATCGTCCTGGTGTCTCCGAGCATGTTCGCGAGTGCGGTGACGATGCTCCGTCTGAAGTTGCTCAACCCTCGCATACCGGTCTTGACCTGGGTCCAGGACCTGTACAGCCTCGGGGTCCGCGAGACCGGGGGCGGGGCGGGGATCGCGAAGGTGGTCACGGCGTTCGAATCCTGGTTGTTCCGGCGCAGCAGCACCGTGACCGTCATCCACGAGCGGTTCAGGGACACGGTCACGTCGTTGCTCGGAGTCGACGCCGAGCGGGTCAACGTGATCCGGAACTGGACCCACATCAGCCCGGTCGACGGGCGCCACCGGACTGCGGCACGGTCGAAGCTGGGCTGGGGACCCGACGAGACCATCGCGCTGCACACGGGCAACATGGGAGTCAAGCAGGGTCTCGAGAACGTGGTTCGTGCAGCTGCGCTCGCGGAACAGCGCGGCGACCGGGTCCGATTCGTCTTCATCGGGGGCGGCAACCAGCAAGACCGTCTCGTCGCCATGGCCGAACATCTGACGCAGATCGACTTCATCGGCTCCCTGCCGGATGACGAGTACGCACTCGCCCTGGTCGCGGCGGATGTGCTTCTGGTGAACGAGCTCCCCGGAGTGTCGGGGATGGCGGTGCCGAGCAAACTGACTTCGTACTTCGCTGCGGGGAGACCGGTCGTCGCCGCGACGGACGCAGGGGGCGTGACCGAAGAAGAGGTAGAGGCTTCTGGAGCCGGGGTGTGCGTCCCCGCGGGGGATGAAGAAGCACTGTTGGACGCGGTCGTCGATGTCGGCGCCGATGCCGAACGCTCAGCGCAGATGGGGTCGGCGGGAGTTCGTTACTACGAACGACTGCTCTCTCCTGATTCCGCTATCGATGCGTTCAAGCAGGCTCTCCACGGTGCACGTCGGTCTGGTACCTCGACGCGTAGGCGGCGCGCACTTCGTCGAAGCTGACTCCCGACTCGAAGGGTTCCGACGTCATCACCGGTTGCCGATCTTCCGTGCCGGGCACCCCGCCCAGATCTCACCAGCCGGAACGCTCTTCGTGACGACAGCGTTCGCTCCGATGACCGCGCCTTCACCGATGGTGAGCCAACCGTGGGCACAGACGATCTTCGCCCCGGCGCAGATGATCGCATCGTCTTCGACGATGAAGCCCTCCAGCGCGGATTCGGCTTCTGGTACCCAGACATCGCCGCGTCCGATGGTCACACCGTGGTAGACCGTCACGTTGTCCCTGATCACAGTTCGCGGATGCAGGACGATCCCGAAACCTCGGTGCATGACCTGGAACCCAGAACCGATCTCGACGCCCGCCGGTATCTCGAGTCCGTAGACCGACAGAAGCTCCCTTGCCGCGCGTCTGAAGGGTCCGCGGCGAGCACTGATCACGCGGTTTAGGATCGACATCATCGTCTCCGTCGGTTCGAAAGGTCGATGGGGTGACCGTAGTGGAGAGTCGCCGGCCAGCACGGCCGCACGCCGACGACGCTGATCAGGGAAGTCGGATCAGTTGTTCGATGGCTCGTTGCATCCGGTCCACCATGTCGTCGAACCTGTACTCGCCGAATCGGTACTCCGCAGCGCGAGCGAGACGATCGGCTTCCCTCGGTCGGGCCATCAGATCGTCGAGTGCGTCGGCGAGCGCTTCGGGTGAATCGCTCGTGACGATCGAATCGACGCCCGGTCGGAGGTATTCGAACTCCGGAGCGTGGAACGGCGACTCAGCTGTGACGATCGGGAGCCCGAGGGCGAAGCTCTCCGGAGCGATGAGCCCGACTCTGCCTGGATTGAAGATCCCCGTGCAGAGCCGGGCCATGATTGCCTTCTCCCGGTTGCCGGCGTAGCCGATGGAGCGGATCTGCATGCGCTTGACCGCCGGGTCCAGGAGGTGCTCCAGATGGCCTCTGCCGGCAACCACGAATCGCGCCGGTGAGCTTCTCCTCCACAAGCAGTCAAGAGTCGAAGCGAGGAGATCGACTCGTTTGCTCGCGTCGAGGCCACCGATGACCGCAAAGTACGGACCGGCACCGATGCCGAGCTCTTCGCGCAGGTCCTCCTCGGACTGTTCACGAGCAGCGAGAACCGCCCCGCGCAACGCGTCGGTGTCGGAGGTGTTGCCGAGAACCGAGACCTTCGCCGGATCTGCGCCGAACGCGATTGCGAGATCGCCCCCGCTCGGCGTGTACGCGAGGACAGCATCCGCTCGCCGGACCTGCCAGGTCCGCAACGCCCTCGAGGCGAAAGAGTCTCGATTGACGTAGGAACCCACGTGCCCCCACACAGCCGTCGGAGTGGAACTGAGCAGCGCTCGATAAGAGTAGATCGCTCCGGCGGCGAGTTCGACCACGACGGCGTCTGCTGTGGCCCATGCAGATCGCCCGGGAGCTGTGCGGATCTTCGCTGAGCCGATCTGCAGTGACCGGGTCCTGAAGATGCGGTGCTGAACGCTCGAGAGTTCGACGCTGTCCTGACGCTCGCGTTGCTCGAGGTCTGGTTCCCCCGACACGATCACCAGTTCGTGGCCGTTCGAACGAAGCCGCCGGCCGAGCTCGGAGAAGAGCGCCGATCGATAGGCGGGAACATACGGTTGCACGATCACGATCTGGGCCACGGTGCCACGTTTCTCATCGGTCGAACCCCACGAATCGATGTCGGGAGTGAATGGGAGCGTAGCGCTCGCACAGCCCGGAGGGCGCGCTTCTCGGAAACTGTCCACGACGCGCGTTGGGGTGCCGTTGTGCGGTGCGCTCGCCACCGCGCCGATGTCGTGTCGTTCTGACGACCTCCGTATGCTCAGGGGCTGAAGGGGCCGCTGGACGACTGTCGGGCTCCAACGCGAGAACTGGGGAATCGTTTGACCAAGCGTGCGCTCATCACCGGCATCACCGGACAGGACGGCTCCTACCTGGCCGAGCTGCTGCTCCGCAAGGGGTACGAGGTGCACGGACTCATCCGTCGTGCGTCCACGTTCAACACATCGCGGATCGACCACCTGTACGTGGACCCGCACAACCCCGATGCCAAGTTGTTCCTGCACTACGGGGACCTCGGTGACGGTGCGCGGCTCGTCAGCCTGCTCAGCGAACTGAAGCCCGACGAGGTCTACAACCTCGCCGCGCAGTCGCACGTGCGGGTGTCGTTCGACGAGCCGGAGCACACCGGCGACGTCACCGGTGTCGGCACGATGCGCATGCTCGAGGCGGTCCGCGTCTCCGGCATCCACACGCGCTTCTACCAGGCGTCCTCGTCCGAGATGTTCGGTGCCACCCCGCCGCCGCAGAACGAGGAGACGCCGTTCTGGCCGCGATCCCCGTACGGCGCAGCGAAGGTCTACAGCTACTGGGTGACCCGGAACTACCGCGAGGCCTACGGCATGTTCGCGGTGAACGGCATCCTGTTCAACCACGAGTCGCCGCGTCGCGGTGAGACGTTCGTCACCCGCAAGATCACCCGCGCCGTCGCTCGGATCAAGGCCGGCCTCGAGGACCACGTGTACCTCGGCAACCTCGACTCCGTCCGCGACTGGGGGTACGCCGCCGAGTACGTCGAGGGCATGTGGCGGATGCTGCAGGTCGACGAGCCGGACGACTTCGTCCTGGCGACCGGCGGTGACTTCACCGTCAAGGACTTCCTGACGACGGCGTTCTCCCACGCCGGGCTCAACTGGGAAGACCACGTCCGGTTCGACGAGCGCTACCTGCGGCCGAGCGAGGTGGACGCCCTCGTCGGTGACGCCTCGAAGGCCAAGGAGAAGCTCGGCTGGGAGGCCACGGTCGACACCGCCGAACTCGCACGGATCATGGTCGACGCCGACATCTCGGCGCTCGAGCACGAAGGCCGTCCGTGGATCGACAAAGTCCGACTCGAGAGCTGGGGTTCCTGATGTCCACGACCGACTTCACCCCCGGTCCAATCGACCGGTCCGATCGCGTGTACGTCGCCGGGCACCGCGGCCTGGTCGGCTCGGCGGTCCTCCGCAAGCTCGAGTCGGAGGGATTCACCGACCTGGTCGGGCGGACCTCGTCCGAGCTCGACCTGAAGGACCGCAGCGCCGTCTTCGCGTTCTTCGCGGAGCAGCAGCCGAAGCACGTCGTGCTCGCCGCCGCGAAGGTCGGCGGGATCATGGCGAACAACACCTACCCGCACGACTTCCTGAGCGAGAACCTGCAGATCCAGGTCAACGTGATGGACGCCGCGGTGGAGCACGGTGTCGAGCGCCTCGTGTTCCTCGGCTCCTCCTGCATCTACCCGAAGATGGCCGAGCAGCCGATCCACGAGGACGCGCTGCTCACCGGCCACCTGGAGCCCACCAACGACGCGTACGCCATCGCCAAGATCGCCGGCATCCTGCAGGTTCAGGCCGTCCGCCGACAGTTCGGTCGTCGGTGGATCTCGGCGATGCCGACCAACCTCTACGGCCCGGGCGACAACTTCTCGCCGACCGGCTCCCACGTGCTGCCGGCGCTCATCCGCCGGTACGACGAGGCAGCCCGCAGCGGTGCGTCGACGGTGGAGAACTGGGGGACCGGGTCGCCCCGCCGCGAGTTCCTGCACGTCGACGACATGGCGGCTGCCGTGTTCCACCTGATGGAGCACTACGACGGTCCTGACCAGGTCAACGTCGGGACCGGTTCGGACGTCACCATCAAGGAGATCGCCGAGACGATCGGCAAGATCGTCGGTTTCGAGGGCGAGACGGTCTGGGACACCAGCAAGCCGGACGGGACGCCGCAGAAGCTGCTCGACGTGTCGAAGCTGGCGGAAGCCGGGTGGACGGCGCAGATCGGGCTCGAAGACGGGCTCCGCAGCACCATCGACTGGTACCGCGAACACGCGGATTCCGTCCGTCAGTGATGGGTGCTGGACCCACGGAACCGTAGGATCGCTTCATGTCCGACCAGCCCGAGTCGCGACGCACTGCAGCACGCCGGGGGTCCAGGGCCCGGATCGTCCTGTGGGTCGTCCTCGCCCTTGTCCTGCTGCTGATCCTCGCCGTCGCGTGGGTCGGTGTGCGTGGCCTGCTCGCGAAGGGGCACCTGGAGCGTGCCGTCGGGGACGTCGACACGCTGCGGACCCAGCTGACGAGCGGCGACACCGGCGCTGCCCAGAAGACCGCACGCCACCTGGAGGACGAAGCCGCGTCGGCTCGGTCGCTGACCGGTGACCCGGTCTGGGGTGCGGCGCAGGCTGTGCCGTTCTTCGGAACCAACCTGCGGGCCGTGCGGGACGTGTCGGTCGTCGTCGATGATGTGGCCCGCGATGCTGTCAGCCCGGTGGCCGGAGTCGTCGGGAAGCTCGGGTCGGACTCGTTCGCGCCGAAGAACGGCCGGATCGACCTGCAGCCGATCGAGGATGCGCAGCCGGCGGTCGCGAAGGCCACCAAGACGCTCGAGCAGGCGCGCACCGACGCGGCACGGATCGACACCAGCGGAACCCTGTCGCCGGTCACCACCGCCGTGGGACAGCTCCGGAACGCGCTGTCGACTGCCTCCGAGCAGGCGGTCGCAGCGAACCGCATCGTGCAGCTCGCGCCAGCCATGCTCGGTCACGACGGGGACCGGAACTACCTGCTGCTGTTCCAGAACAACGCCGAACTCCGAGCCGGAGGCGGGATCCCCGGCGCAGTGGCGGAACTCGAGGCGAAGGACGGATCACTGCATCTGTCGGCGCAGGCCTCGAGCGGAGACTTCGGGCCGTACGACCAGCCAGTCCTGCCCTTGACCGCCGACACGCGTGGGCTCTACGGCAACATCACCGGCGAGTACATGCAGGACGTCACCCTCACGCCGCGGTTCGACGTCTCGGCGAAGCTCGCGCGGGAGATGTGGAAGCAGAAGTTCGGGCAGCAGGTCGACGGGGTCATCGCCATGGACCCGGTGACGCTGAGCTACATCCTCAAGGCGACCGGTCCGGTGCAGCTGCCGACCGGTGACACCCTGACGTCCGACAACGCGGTGAAGCTCCTGCTGAGCGACGTCTACGCGAAGTACCCCGATCCGGTGGTGCAGGACGCGTTCTTCGCGTCGGCCGCCGGCGCGGTGTTCGAGAAGATCTCGTCGGGCGGGTTCGACACGAAGGCGTTCGTGTCTGCGCTGACCCAGAGCTCGGACGAGGGCCGTCTGCGGCTCTGGAGCGCCGACAACGCCGAGCAGCGCAGGATCAGTGGGACCCCGGTCGCCGGTGAGCTCCCGACGGCGACCGCCGACTCGAGCCAGTTCGCCGTCTACCTGAACGACGGCACCGGCGCGAAGATGGACTACTACCTCGACAAGAGCGTCTCCGTCGGGAGCTCGGTGTGCCGCAAGGACGGTCGCCCCACGTCCGTCGTGCAGATCACCATCAAGAACACCGCACCGGCCGATGCCGCGACGAGCCTGCCGCGGTACGTCACCGGTGGCGGCGACTTCGGCGTGGACCCCGGCAAGATCAAGACCCTGCTCGCCGCGTACGCGCCCGAGGACGCGATCTTCCTGGGCGCGACGAAGGACGGCAAGACGACCGCGGTGCAGACGGCCACCGACGGTGGGCACCCGGTCGCGCAACTGCAGACACTGCTCGCCCCCGGCGAGAGCCTGACCTTCCGGGTGGCCTTCCTCGGCGAGGCGAAGTACGCGAAGGCAGCCGTGCAGGCGAGTTCCACTCCAGGCGTCCAGCAGACGAAAACGAAGCCCCTGACGTTCGACTGTCAGCAGCCACTCGCCACTCGGTGACGGCAGAACCTCCGCAAAACGAACCGGCACGTTGCCCCCACTCCGAGGGGCGCCGGACGATCCTGTTCGAGCGCAAAGACTCTTGATCTCACGCACAGCGCACGTGTGTGGCGTCGCTCAGGCCGTCTCATCAGGGCTTTCGGTCGGTTGATGCCGGAATCGAGCGACCGCGCCGCTGCTCGTCCCGCCGATGTCGAGGGTGAACACACGTCGACCAGTGACCAAAATCCACGTGATCTGGCACCAAGCTGGGAAACTCCGCTAGATTGAGTCAACATCGCCATCACAACCGCCATTTCTTTGGCTGGGGTCAACCACCGGCGAACAGCGGGCTCTGGGTGTCAGGGTCTGGATATTCAGATCTTTAGGGGAACCATTCATGAAGAAGCTCATCGCAGCGGTGGTGCTGGCTGGCGCCGCACTGCTCGCCACTCCGGCCGTCGCCAACGCCGCCGGGTACACGCCTGACTCCGACGTCTCCGTCTCCGGCAGCGCCGTCGCCGGTGGCACCGCGGCCGTGAACTTCACGCCGGGTGCCTTCCAGGACAACGAGACCGTCAACGTCCAGGTCACCGGTGCCGGTGCGGTCACGCTCGGCGCGCTGCCGACCACGACCGTCTCGAAGACCTACACGGCCGCCTCGGATGGTTCGCTCGACGTCAAGGTCACGTTCCCCCAGGGCGCCTCGGGCACCTACAACCTGACCGCCACCGGCGCCACCTCGGGCGTCGTCGGCTTCGCGGCCTTCACCGTCGCCCCGGCTGACGCTGCTGCGGTTCCCGCAGCCGGCGCCGGCGCTGGCAACGGCACCGACGGCACGCTGGCCTTCACGGGTTCGACCGTCTCCGCCCTGGCCCTCTGGGTCGCCGGTGGCGCAGTCGTCCTCGGTGGTGGCCTCCTGCTGGTCCGCGGCTCGGTCCGCCGCCAGCGCGAGTCCGTCTGAGTCTCGACACACTGAACGAAGCCCCCGGAGCACCTGCTCCGGGGGCTTCTTCGTGCGCGGGGATCGTCGTCAGCGACGCCGGGCCGCACGGCTGAGGAGCAGCACGCCCGCCACGGCCCCCAGGAGCGCCCCCACGCCGTTCGCGACGACGTCGTCGATGGTCGCGGTGCGGGCCGGCAGGAACAGCGCCTGGCCGGTCTCGATGCACGCGCTGACGACGAGCCCCGTGGCGATGGCGGCCCACCACCACCGTGCACCGGCGAGCAGCACCACCAGCAGGCCGAGCGGCACGAAGTACACGACGTTCGCGAACGACTCGACCGCGGCGTAGTCGATGCGGTCCGGCAGCCCGTGACGGTGTGCGGCCGCGAGTGCACGGGTGAGCCACGGGCCGCCCGAAGCGTCGACGGGGGAGCCCCAGAAGCCGACGAGTGCCAGGGCGACGCCGTAGGCGACGGCCAACCCCGTCGCGAACCGACGGCTGCGCCAGGTGGCGGGTGCGCGGTCGTCGACGCGGGGCTTGTCGGAGGTCACATGCCGACGCTAGCGAGTCGCGCCTCCAGGCCGGTGACCGCACCGTTTCGTCCCCCGATCGCGTCGATCCGGAAAACGAGTACCCCGATCCTGGCCCTGTACCCCGGAAATGCGACGCACCTGCCCGGAAATCCGGGGCTGGCCGATGGGTCGCATTGACGGAACCCGTGAATCCACGGGCCTCGCTGGCGATCCCCGCGGCTGTTCTCGTAGCGTTCTGGTGTCAGCAGATGTACCCCGGATCGTGAAGGAGAGCGACATGAGCATCACCGTGAACAACGCGACGCAGGCCGAGGTCACCCTCGACACCGAGACCGTGGACACCATCGCGATCCTCGAAGCCGACGCAGAGCTCTCCTCGCGCCCGAAGCGCGCCAAGGTCACCTGGGTGCAGGAAGACCAGGGCGAGTGGATCGCCGGTTACGGCGGGTACTTCGGCGGCAGCGTCGACAAGCGGGACGACCGCTACGTGGCCTCCGACACCTTCGGACTCGTCGTGGGCGAGTTCGCCTCCCTCGAAGAGGCACAGACCAAGCTCGAGGACCAGCTGCACGTCATGCTCCCGCCGGTCATCCGGCCGGTCGAGTGACGACGGCGGACACCAAGACCCCCGGCGTCGACCGCGACGCCCGCACCACCCGGAACCACCGGCACCACCCAGCACGCAGCACAGCACGAAGGAGCAGCACCATGAGCACGACCGTCGCCCACCGCCAGCAGGCCGAGGTGACCCTGGACACCCAGACGATCGAGGTCATCGCCGAGATCGAGGCCCAGGTCGTGGCTCCGGTGCAGGCAGCCCCCGTCCACATCACGTGGGCGCAGGCCGACACCGGCCTGTGGGTCGCGAACTACGGCGGCTACTACGGCGGCACCGTCGACCGTCAGGGCACCCACTTCTTCGTCGCCGACACCTTCGGCCAGTACGTCGGGGACTTCCGCTCCCTCGACGAAGCGAAGGCGCGACTGACCGAGCGCCTGCACGTGGTGCTGCCGGACGTCATCCGTCCCGCCGCTTGATCTGCTGCTGACCGATCGCTGATCCTCGAACCCCCGCCGGCATGCCGGCGGGGGTTCTTCGCGTCTGCGTGCCAGCCCTGCCCTGTCCGCGCGGGGCGCGACCCTACGCGACGGGCTCGATGAGCTGCGGCCCGTCGTTCCGCACGCTGTTCACCGTGCGGGAGACCTCGTACTGCGCAAGTCCCGCGGCCACCGTCAGCGACTCGTGGTCGAGCAGGGCCAGCAGGTCGTCGGTGTGCAGGTCGCCGCCGAGCCAGTCGTCGTAGCCGTCGGGCGTCAGGAACGCCGGCATGCGGTCGTGGACCTCGCCCGGAGCGACGTGGGCGTCACGGGTGATGATCGCGAGCGACAGCCGCCACTTGTCCGGGTCGCCCTCGGGCTTCGTGGGGTCGTGCCAGGCGCTCACGACGCCGGCCATCGCCAGGGCGCCGCCGGGTTCGTGCACGAAGTGGGGTTCCTTGCCGTCCTCGCGCACCACCCACTCGTAGTAGCCCTGCGCCGGGACGATGCAGCGGTTCGTGGCGAAGGCCCGCTTGAACATGCCGCTCGTCGCGACCGTCTCGATGCGCGCGTTGATCGGCTTCGGGCGCTGCTTCTGGAAGTCCTTCGCCCAGCTCGGCACGAAGCCCCAGCTGATCTGCGGCAGCTCGCGTTCGCCGTGGCGCTGGCGGACGGCGTACACGGGGTCGGTCGGGGCGACGTTCCAGCTCGGGGCGAGGCCGGGGTGCACCTCGCCGGTGTCCTGGTCGACGTGCTCGGTCCGGGCGGCGAGCTCGCCCATGAGCTCGGGCAACAGATCGGCCGTGGTGTCGGAGACGACGAACCTTCCACACATGCGCCCAGTGTGCCCGTCGCCGCCGACAGCGGTGCGGTGCGGTTCCTGCTCACGAAGTGGGGCGTGCGGGCGTCTCGGGTGCGGGCTCGAGGGACTCGGCAGCCACGCGGGCTCGTTCGGAGCGGCCGATGCGGACGAAGTACTCCGACAGCCCGACTGTGTACGCCGCGATCGCGAGCACGTGGAAACCGCTGGCGGCCCCGAGGACGAACGCCCCGAGGACGGCGACGAGACCCGAACCGAGCAACGGTGCGACGCGGGCGAGCATGCCGATCAGCCCCCGCCGCAGCAGGACCGTGTCGGTGCGGACGATGTCGCGGTGCTCCGGCAGGACCGGCACCGGCCGACGCTGCAGGTACAGCTGCGTGGCACCCCGCGCGGCGAGCTGCCACGAGGGCCGCACCTGCCGGCCGTTGATCGTCGTCGAGGGGTCCGGCGGCTGCCACGTCGGGATGCACGCGAACGTCAGGAGCCCGACGCCGAGCGCCAGCAGCACCATCGCGACCACGCTGCGGACCGGAGTGGTCCCCGTCCAGTCGACCCGGGCCTCCAGGATGGCCATGCCGACCAGCGCGACGACCGCTGCGACGCCGGACCACACGGCGGCGCGTCGGACGCGTGCCGGATCGAGCACGTCCGTGACGTGCCGACGGAAGACCTGCCAGCCGAGCGTGAACACGGCTCATTCCTCCGGCAGTGCGAGCTTGCTGCCGCTCCGCGCGCCGGAGCGGCCGCGGGGTGGCAGGGGTGGAGGGACCGGCGGGAGCGCTTCGGCCTCGACGCGGAGTTGCTCCTGCCGGCCGAGGGTGCGCAGACCGCCGATGCCCGTGGTCGCGCCGGTGATGCCGAGGAAGAACCCGAACAGCGGCAAGCGGGACAAGCCGGTGCCGGCCGAGATCGCGGCGACGTCGACGATCACCACGGCGAGCAGGGTGGCCGCGCACCCGGTCAGGAGCAGGAGGCCGCCGAGCGCCGAGCGGACGAGCAGGTCGCGGGTCTCCGGCAGCCGGTCGAGGACGGCGTCGCGGTGCTTCGGGTCGACCGGGGGTGGGTTCCTGCGGTGGTACCGGGCAACGGCCTCCTGCGTGCGCCACCCGATGCCCGGGATCGGCGCGATCGCCCACCCCTTCGGCCCGGACGGCACGCAGGCGGCTGCGAGGCACCCGAAGCCAACGGACAGGAGCAGGCCGACGACGACCCTTCCGGCGGGCGGGAGCGGAGTGGCGTCGAACGCGTCCGTCGTCAGCGCGAGCACCACCAACCCGACGAACGCCACGACCACCGCGATGCTGCCGACGAGCCGGATGCGGCGGCGGCGCCGGGCGTCGACGAGTGCGGGGAGGCGCTCGCGGAACACCTGCCACCCGATCTTGAACACTCATCATGTCTACCCGGTGCTGGTGCGGGGTGTCTGCGCGCTTTGCGTTCAGTGAGCAGAAGATGTCGGGTGCTGGCGGGGGACTCGACGTCTTCTGCTCACTCGATGCGCGGCGTCCCGCGCCCTCGCCCCGGCCGCGCCCGCACCCTCCCCACCCGGACACGCCCGAGCGCGCGCCTCCCGGAGCGACCGCGCCCGCGACGTGGTGCTGCCCCTCAGCGATCGTCCAGGCGGGCACGGTGACCTCGGACCATGAGTCTCGACATCGTCTACACCGCCGCTGCCCACGCCACCGGGGGCGGCCGCGACGGGCACGTCCGCAGCGAGGACGACCGGCTCGACCTCGACACCCGTCCGCCCAAGGAGATGGGCGGCAGCGGCGAGGGCACGAACCCCGAGCAGCTCTTCGCCGCCGGGTACGCCGCGTGCTTCCTCGGTGCGCTGCACGCCGCTGGCAAGGAGCTCGAGCTCGACACCACCGGCGCCGAGGTCTCCGCCGAGGTCGGCATCGGCGGCATCGGCAACGGGGGCTTCGGCCTCGCCGTGGAGCTCGACGTCTACGCCCCGAACGCCCCGCAGGAGCAGCGGCAGCGTCTGGCCGAGCGTGCGCACGAGATCTGCCCGTACTCGAACGCCACCCGCGGCAACATCACGGTCACGCTGTCCATCGTCGACTAGCGTTCCGCCGGTGGTCACCGACGAGACGCGCTGCCCCTGCCTGAGCGGCAACCCCTACGGCGAGTGCTGCGGCCCCCTGCACGCCGGGGCGGTGGCGCCGACCGCGGAACGGCTCATGCGCTCCCGCTTCAGCGCCTTCGCGCTGGGCCTGCCGGAGTACCTGCTGCTCACCTGGCACCCGCGCACGCGTCCGGCGGGCCTCGAGTTGGATGCGTCCCAGCGCTGGACACGGTTGGACGTGCTGGCGACCACCTCGGGAGGCCCGTTCGACTCCCACGGCACCGTCACGTTCCGCGCGTGGTGGCGTTCCGACGACGAGCGCGGCACGCTCGAGGAGACGAGCGACTTCGTCCGCGAGCAGGGACGATGGTTCTACGTGGACGGGGTCGTCGCCTGACGGCTCCGCACCACGCCAGCTGACAGGAGCCCACATGCCCGCACGCGACCTCACCCGCTACGGCGAACGGACCACGGCCGCCGAGGTCGTCGACGGCCTCGACCTGACGGGGCGCACGGCGATCGTCACCGGTGCTGCGTCCGGCATCGGGGTGGAGACCGCCCGAGCGCTCGCCGGAGCCGGGGCCCGCGTGACGCTCGCGGTGCGGGACGTCGAGGCCGGCCGACGGGTGGCGGACGACATCGCGCGGACGACGGGGACGGACGCACCGGCCGTCGTCGAGCTGCACCTGGACCGGCCGGCCTCCGTCGAGGCCTGCGCCGCAGCGTGGTCCGGGCCGCTCGACGTGCTCGTCGCCAACGCGGGCATCATGGACGCGCCCGAGTCGTCCACGCCCGCCGGGTGGGAGTCGCACTTCGCGACCAACCACCTGGGGCACTTCGCCCTCGCGCTCGGGCTGCACGACGCCCTTGCCGCCTCGGGTTCGGCACGGATCGTCTCCGTGTCGTCGAGCGGACACGGTGGTTCGCCCGTCGTGTTCGACGACCTGTTCTTCCGCCGACGTCGCTACGAGCCCGGACTCGCGTACGGGCAGTCGAAGACCGCCAACGTGCTGTTCGCCGTCGCTGCCGGCCGACGGTGGGCCGCCGACGGCATCACCGCGAACGCCCTGATGCCCGGCGGGATCTGGACCGGGCTGCAGAAGCACTGGGACCCGGCGGTCCTGGCCGCCACGAAGCTCGCCGCGGCCGACGCCGTGAAGTCCCCGGAACAGGGAGCCGCGACCTCGGTCCTGCTCGCCACCGCACCCGAACTCGACGGGGTCACGGGTCGCTACTTCGAGGACTGCCACGAAGCAGCGGTGGTGGAGCGGATCGAGGACGGCCTGCACGGCGTGCTGCCCTGGGCGCTCGATCCCGACCAGGCCGATCGGCTGTGGGACGTCTCCGTCGCGCTGCTCGATGCCGAGGCGCGGTCCCGCGGCTGACCGAGGGCTGCCCGGTTCGGCTAACCGCTGATGACGGCGGGCAGGTCGACCGCGGTGCGCATCGCCCGGCGGACCCCGGCCTCGTCGGGGAGCAGCTCGTCCTCGTCGCCGGTCAGGAAGAACCGGATCTGCCCGATCGCCTGCTCGGTCAGCATGTCCAGGCCGTTCAGGACCAGCCCCCCGGCCTCGGTCCAACGGCTGGCGACCGCGGTGGGCCACGGTTCGTAGGCGACGTCGAACAGGACGGCGTCGGGTCCCGACGGCCGGACGTCCAAGGCGTCGGCGGCTCCGCCCGGCAGCGTCGACAGGACGAACCCGTGGTGGGTGCCCGTGAGTTCGGTCAACGGGTGGACCTCGAGCGTCACCCCGAGCCGGACGGCCAGGCCGACCAGCGGGTGCGTCTTCGCGGTGTCGCGGACGAACACCCGCACGAGCGAGGCGCCGAGCCGCACGGCAGCGGTCAGGGCACTCGCCGCGGTGGCACCGCCGCCCAGGATCGTGGGCTCACCGGGCAGGTGTCCGAGCGCCTCGACCGGTCGGACGAGGCCCTGCACGTCGGTGTTCGCGCCGGCTCGCACGATCGTGGAGCCCTCGTGGCGGAACGCGACCGTGTTGGCGACCCCGAGCTCATCGACGAGCGGGGTCGTGCGGTCGAGCAGCGGAAGCACCTCGCGCTTGAGCGGCATCGTGAGGCTCAGCCCACGCCATTCAGGACCCAGCCCCGCGACGAACGCGGCGAGCCCGCCGGACGCGACCTCGTGCCTCCCGTACGTGAAGGGCAGGTCGAGCGCATCGTAGGCCGCTGCGTGGAGCGTGGGCGAGAGCGAGTGCGCGATGGGTGAGCCGAGCACCGCGAGGTGCGTGCGGCCTGGTTCGGTGAACGCCACGGTCACCCAGCCTAGCCAGCCGTTTTCTTGAGCACCCCGTTAGGTTAGGCTACCCTTCGTGAACCGTTCCCCCTTGCGTCTCCGACGCGTGCTCGCCGCGGCCGGCGCCGTCGTCGCCGCGTCCCTCGTCCTCGCCGGCTGCGCGTCCGGCTCCGGCTCCTCGACGGACTCCGCGTCCTCGGGGTCGTCCGACGCCGCGTTCCCGGTCTCGATCACGACCGGCCTCGGCACCACCACCATCGAGTCGGCACCGAAGCGCGTCGTCGCACTCGGGTGGGGCGACGCCGAGACCGCCCTCGAACTCGGCGTGCAGCCGGTGGGCGCGAGCGACTGGCTCGCCTTCGGTGGCGACGGTGTCGGCCCGTGGCTCAAGAGTGCGTACGACAAGTCCCCGAAGATCATCCAGACGCTCGAGCCGAGCTACGAGGACATCCTCAAGCTCAACCCCGACCTGATCCTCGACGTGAAGTCCTCGGGCGACAAGGAGCGGTACGACAAGCTGTCCGCGATCGCGCCCACCCTGGCGATCCCGAAGGGCGGCGCGAACTACCTCGCCTCGACCGAGCAGCAGACGACCATGATCGCGAAGGCGCTCGGCAAGGAGTCCGAGGGCAAGAAGCTGCTCTCCGGCCTCGACGACGCCTACGCCGCGGCCCGCAAGGCGCACCCGGACTTCGCGGGCAAGACGGCCGTCGTCGGTGCCTACAGCTCCGAGGGCTTCGGGGCGTACGCCTCCACCGACAGCCGCTCGACCTTCATGCGGAACCTGGGCTTCGAGATCCCGAAGGCCATCGACCAGCAGGCCGGCAAGGAGTTCTCCGTGCACCTGTCCGACGAGAACCTCGACCTGCTCGACGCCGACCTGACGCTGATCCTGCCGATCTACGTGGACGCGTCCGAGGCTTCATCGAACAAGCTGTTCCAGAAGGTGCCGTCGGTCGAGGCCGGGCACGCGATCGTGTTCGACGACAAGGACGTGTCGTCGGCGTTCTCGATGGGCACCACGGCCGCGATCGAGTGGGCGCTCGACAAGCTGCCGGCGGAGTTCGAGAAGAAGCTCGGCTGACCCAGAGCGCTTCTCCACCGCGAAAGCGACAGGGTGCCG
>NZ_MJGM01000003.1:26899-28838 GCF_001864905.1 Curtobacterium sp. MCBA15_007 | reverse complement strand
CGGCACCCTGTCGCTTTCGCAGTTCGGGGGGACGGACTAGGCGCCGACGGTGGACCCCAGCAGCGCGAAGAGCAGGGCGATCAGGGGGAGCGTGCCCTGCTTGAACGCGGAGTTGACGTACTTCCGGCCGGAGCCGATCAGGACGACCGCTGCCCCGAGCATGCTCGCGGTGGAGAACACCACGAGCGTCCAGCCGCTCACCGTGTTGCCCGCGAGCACGAGCACGACGCCGAGGATGGCCCCGATCGCCAGGAACAGGTTGTAGAAGCCCTGGTTGAAGGCGAGCGAGCGGGTCGCCACGGCTTCGGTCTCGGAAGCGATGCCGAAGATCCGGCGCGCTTGCGGACTGGTCCAGATGACCGATTCGAGGAAGAAGATGTACACGTGGATGAGGCCCGCGAGGACCGCACAGACACCCGAGATCACCAGCAGGACCGACATGTGCACATTCTCGCAGGCGCGGGCGGGGTTCCGCTGCACGTCCGCCAGTAGGCTCGGACCATGAACGACGAGGTCACCCCGCCCGAGGCCGAACCGAGCGCGGAAACCAGCGCCGTCGCCGAACTCCGCAGCATCCGGCAGAGCATCGACAACATCGACGCCGCCGTGATCCACATGCTCGCGGAACGCTTCAAGTACACGCAGCGCGTGGGACACCTGAAGGCCGACTCGGGCATGCCGGCTGCCGACCCGGACCGCGAACGGACCCAGGTCGCCCGGCTCCGGTCGCTCGCCACCGACTCCCACCTCGACCCCGCCTTCGCCGAGAAGTTCCTCAACTTCATCGTCGCCGAGGTCATCCACCACCACGAGCGCATCGCGGGCCGCGACGAATGAACGTCGAGCTGCCGTCGCTGCTGATCGGGTCGTACACGGCGACCGGCGGTGGGAACGCCACGGGCATCTCGCTGGTCGACGCCGGGCCGGCCGGAACCACTCCGGTGCCCCGGACCGTCGCGGTGCTCGACGACCCCTCGTTCCTTGCCGTCTCGGGTGACCGGGTCTACGCGGTCTCCGAGACGAACGACGGCGCCGTGTCGGCCTTCCGGCTGCAGGGCGGCGCGCTCGAGCACCTGTGGGACGCCCCTGCCGGTGGGGACGCCCCGTGCCACATCCGGGTCGACCCCTCGGGCGCGCTCGTCGTCACGAACTACGTCTCCGGCACCGTCACGGCGATCTCCCTGCTGGCAGCCGAGTCGCACGCGGCCTCGCTGACGGCGAGCGACGGTGTGGTGCTGCACGGTGACGCCGACCAGCGCTCGGTGCCGGCCGACGCGGTCGAGGTCGCCGTGCTGCCCGACGTCACCGGCCCCGACGAGGACCGCCAGGACGGCCCGCACGCGCACCAGTCGATCGCCACCCCGGACGGCACGGTCCTGGTCGCCGACCTGGGCGGCGACGCCCTGCACGAGTTCCGCATCACGGTGTCCGCCGACGGGGTCCCCGACATCGAGGCGGTCCGCGTGCACCACGTGGCACCCGGTGCCGGCCCGCGGCACATGACCTGGATCGACGGCGACCTGCTCGTCGCCGGTGAGCTCGACGGCCGCGTGTACCGGCTGCGTCGCGATGACTCGGGGTCGCTGGTGACGATCGCCGCGGTGCCCGTGTTCGACGGTGCCGTGGGGGAGTCGCTGCTCAGCCACATCGAGGTCGACGACGCCGGCCGTGTCTACGTGGCCGTGCGTGGGCGTGACCTGCTCGTGGTGCTCGACGCGCGTGACGGCGGGCTCTCCGTCATCGGGTCCGTTCCCTGCGGTGGGGTCTGGCCGCGGCACTTCGCGCGGGTGCCCGGGTTCGTGCTGGTCGCGAACCAGATGTCCGACGCGGTGGCCGTGCTGCCGCTCGACGCCGATGGCATGCCCGGCGAAGCCGTCGCGCAGATCCCGGTCGCCACCCCGACCTGCATCGTCCCCGTCTGACGCCGGCGTGTTCGTGC
>NZ_MJGM01000003.1:0-26272 GCF_001864905.1 Curtobacterium sp. MCBA15_007 | reverse complement strand
GTGACGCCGGCGTGTTCGTGTGACGCCCCGAAGTCGTCGAGACGCCCCCGAATTCGGCGGCGTCTCGACGACACTGCGGCGTCGGAGCGACACGACGGCGTCTGGACAACGCCGCAACGCCGCAATGCCGCAGCGGCACGAGACGAGACGAGACGAGACGCCGGCGTGTTCGGAGCCCCGCGCGCTAGAAGTCGATCAGGTTCTCGAAGGGGCGACCCTCGGCCAGCGCGGCGACCTGCTTGCGCATGAGCTCGATCGACCTCGGCACGCTCAGGTCGGTGTTGCCGCCGACGTGCGGCGTGAGCACGGTGTTCGGCGTCGTCCACAGCGGGTGTCCGTCGGGCAGGGGTTCCGGGTCGGTGACGTCGAGCGCCGCGAACAGCCGCTCCGACCGCAGCTCGGCGACCAGGGCATCGGTGTCGACGACCTTGCCGCGCGCCACGTTCACCACGAGGGCACCGTCCGGCAGCGCCGCGAGCAGCTCCGCGTCGACCAGCCGTTCGGTCTCGGCGGTGAGCGGGGCGATGAGCACGAGCACGTCCGTCGTCAGGGCCAGGTCGGGCAGCTCGCCGAACGCGTGCACGTGCCGACCGTCCTGGTCGCGGGCGGTCCGGGCGACCACGGTCACCTCCGTGCGGAAGGCCTCGAACCGGGTGGCGATCGCGGACCCGATCGCCCCGTAGCCGACGACGGTCACCCGGCGGTCGGCGAGCGATCGGGTCTCGCGGGCGTCCCAGACGCCGTTCGCCCGGTCGACCTGGAACGCCGAGATCTCGCGGAGCGAGGTCAGCGCCAGGCCGACGGCGAGCTCGGCGGTCTCGTCGTCGTGGATGCCGCGACCGTTCGCCAGCTGCGCGTGCCCGGGCACGTGCGGGATCGCGTGCTCGTACCCGGCGCTCGGCAGCTGCAGCAGCTGGAGCTCGGGCAGGTCGTGCACGAACTGCCAGCGGTGCCGCCCCGCGAAGTAGAACGGCAGGAACGTGATCGCGACGTCGTCCGGGCGACCGTACGGCGACTCGACGTCCCAGACGTCCAGCTCGATGCCGTCCGGCACGGGGCCGAACCGGTCGACGAGTTCGGCGAACGGCAGGGTGACGATCGGCATCCGCGGACCGGGCCTAGGCGTCGGTGCGCGGCGAGAAGGCACCGTCGGAGTCGAGCGGCCCGCGGCCGACGTACCCCTCGGTGACGTCCTCGACGATCACGTCGCCGAAGCGGGCCGGCAGCGTCGCGGCGTGGGTGCCGCGCAGCTCGTCGACCGTGGCCTCGAACGCGCCCTGGACCTCGAGCGTGCTCGACGTCGCGTCGGTCACGCCGATGCGCAGCACCGGGAAGCCCCGGCCGGCGCACATGCCCTGGAACCGCACGTCGTCCTCACGCCGGACGGTCACGATGACGCGACCGGTCGACTCGGAGAACAGCGCCGTCGCGGTGTCGATGCCGTCACGGGTCTCGAGCTCGTCGAGGACCACGCGGGCACCGATGCCGAAGCGGAGCACGGACTCGGCGAGCGACTGGCCGAGGCCGCCGTCCGCCAGGTCGTGCGCGCTGGTGAGCAGCTGCTCACCGGACGCCGCGTACAGCAGCTCGGCGAGGGCCTTCTCGCGCTCGAGGTCGACCGCCGGCGGACGCCCGCCCAGGTGGCCGTGCACGGTGCCGGCCCACGCGGAGCCGTCGAGCTCCAGGCTCGTGGTGCCGAGCAGGTAGATGTTGTGGCCGTCGTCCTGCCATCCCGACGGCACGCGCTTGGCGACGTCGTCGATGATGCCGAGCACGCCGACGACGGGCGTCGGGTGGATCGGGGTCGAGCCGGTCTGGTTGTAGAACGACACGTTGCCGCCGGTGACCGGGATGCCGAGCTCCATGCAGCCGTCGGCCAGGCCCTCGACCGCCTCGGAGAACTGCCACATGACCTCGGGGTTCTCGGGGGAGCCGAAGTTCAGGCAGTCGGTGACGGCAGCGGGAACGGCACCGGTGACGGCGACGTTCCGGTACGCCTCGGCGAGGGCCAGACGGGCACCCTGCTTCGGGTCGAGCTGGCAGTAGCGGCCGTTGGCGTCGGTGGCGATCGCGACGCCGAGCCCGGTTTCCTCGTCGACGCGGATCATGCCGCCGTCGTCGGGGAAGGACAGCGCGGTGTTGCCGAGCACGTAGGTGTCGTACTGGTTCGTGACCCAGTTCTTCGACGCCAGGTTCGGCGAACCGAGCAGCTGCAGGAACTGTGCCCTGAGCGCGGGGCCGTCGGCCGGACGGTCGAGCGAGGCGGCCGTGTCGGCCTGCAGCGCGTCGATCCAGGTCGGGTAGGCGACCGGGCGGTCGTAGACCGGGCCGTCGACGGCGACGGTGCGCGGGTCGACGTTCACGATCTCCTGGCCCTGCCAGTCGATGACCAGGCGGCCGGTGCCGGTGACCTCGCCGAGCACGCTGGTCTCGACCTCCCACTTGCCGACGACGCTCAGGAAGTCGTCGAGCTTGTCGGGGCGGACGACGGCCATCATGCGTTCCTGGCTCTCCGACATCAGGATCTCTTCGGCGGTGAGCGTGGGGTCGCGGAGCAGGACGTCGTCGAGCGAGATGTGCATGCCGCCGTCACCGTTGCTCGCGAGCTCCGAGGTGGCGCAGGAGATGCCCGCCGCACCGAGGTCCTGGATGCCCTCGACCAGGTCCTTCTGGAACAGCTCGAGGCAGCACTCGATCAGGACCTTCTCGGCGAAGGGGTCGCCGACCTGCACGGCCGGACGCTTGGTCGGGCCGCCCTCGGTGAAGGTGTCGGACGCCAGGATCGACGCGCCGCCGATGCCGTCGCCGCCGGTGCGGGCCCCGAACAGGACGACCTTGTTGCCGGCACCGGAGGCGTTCGCCAGGTGCAGGTCCTCGTGGCGCAGGACGCCGACGGCCAGGGCGTTGACCAGCGGGTTGCCCTGGTACACCGGGTCGAAGTAGGTCTCGCCGCCGATGTTCGGCAGGCCGAGGCAGTTGCCGTAGAACGAGATGCCGCCGACGACCCCGTGCACGACGCGTGCGGTGTCCTCGTGGTCGATCGCGCCGAAGCGGAGCTGGTCCATCACGGCGACGGGGCGGGCGCCCATCGAGATGATGTCACGGACAATGCCGCCGACACCGGTGGCCGCACCCTGGTAGGGCTCGACGTAGGACGGGTGGTTGTGCGACTCGACCTTGAAGGTCACCGCCCAGCCGTTGCCCACGTCGACGACACCGGCGTTCTCGCCCATGCCGACCATCAGGTTCTTGGTCATCTCCGGCGTGACCTTCCTGCCGAACTGCCGCAGGTAGTTCTTCGAGGACTTGTAGGAGCAGTGCTCGCTCCACATCACCGAGTACATCGCCAGCTCGCCCGAGGTGGGGCGGCGGCCGAGGATCTCCTTGATGCGGGCGTACTCGTCCGGCTTCAGGCCCAGCGCGTCGTACGGCTGCTCCTTGTCGGGGGTTGCTGCCGCGTCCTGCACGGTGTCGGGCTTCGGGCGAACGTGTGTCGTCACGGTGTCGTTGTTCCCTGTCACTTGACGAGCGCGTGCTCGATCACGGAGGTGAAGAAGGTCAGGCCGTCGGTGCCCGAGGCCATCGCGGCGGGGGTGTCCGGGCCGAACCCGGCCTCGGTCGCGTGCTCGGGGTGCGGCATCAGGCCGACGACGTTGCCGCGCTCGTTCGAGACGCCGGCGATGTCGTCGATGGAGCCGTTCGGGTTCACGCCGAGGTAGCGGAACACGACCTGGCCGTTGTCCTCGATGCGCTTGATGGTGTCGGCGTCCGCGACGAAGCGGCCGTCGGCGTTCTTCAGCGGGATGGTGATCTCCTGCTGGGCGCTGAAGCCGGAGGTCCAGGCGGTCGCGGTGGTCTCGACGCGGAGCTTCTGGTCGCGACGGATGAACTGCTGGTGTGCGTTGCGGGTGTGTGCCCCGGGGACCAGACGGGCCTCGGCCAGCATCTGGAACCCGTTGCAGATGCCGAGCACGGGCATGCCCTTGCCGGCTGCGTCGATGACCTCGGCCATGATCGGGGCCTTCGCGGCGATCGCGCCGGCACGGAGGTAGTCGCCGTACGAGAACCCGCCGGGCAGCACGATCGCGTCGACACCCTGCAGGTCGTGGTCGCCGTGCCACAGGGCGACGGGGTCGGCGCCGGCGAGACGGACGGCGCGCTGGGCGTCGCGGTCGTCGAGCGAGCCCGGGAACGTGATGACGCCGATGCGCATCCGGGTCACTGGCCTTCCACGGTCACGGACACGACGTCCTCGATGACCGCGTTGGAGAAGACGTCGGCTGCGATGTCGCGGACCTCGGCGAGCTTGGCGTCGTCGACGGGGCCGTCGACGGTCACCTCGAAGCGCTTGCCGATGCGGACGTTGGTCAGGTCGGCCTTGCCGAGGCGGGCCAGGGCGTTGCCCACGGCCTTCCCCTGGGGGTCGAGGATCTCGGCCTTGGGCATGACCTCGACGACGATCGTTGGCACGTGTTCTCTCCAGCACTTCAGGGGTGGGGGGACGCGACCAGTCTACGGGGCGCACGCGACACGCCGGGACGGCCCCGGGCCTCCAGGCGGGCACTTCCTGTGCGGTTGCTCACGTCTGTTCCAACGCGTATATTCCAAGTCGAATAGTCAACAACGAACAAGCGGACTGGAGGCACGTGTGCCGTCGCTCACGCCACTCGCGTTCGCCGCTCTCGGGCTCCTGGCCGAGGGGCCGACGCATCCCTACGAGATGTTCCAGACGATGACGCACCGCCGGGACGGCCGGAACGTCAAGGTCCGGCCCGGAACCCTGTACCACCAGGTCGGCCGACTGGTGGAGCTCGGCCTCGCCGAGATCGTGGGGACCGACCGGGCGGGCAACCGTCCGGAACGCACCACCTACGCCATCACGGACGACGGGTGGACGGCCCTGCACGACGGGCTCGTCCGGCTGATCGCCGAACCGGCCGAGGAGTACCCCGTCTTCCACCTGGCCGTCGCCGAGATCGAGAACCTGTCGGTCGACGAGGCCGAGTCCGCGCTGCGGGCGCGGGTCACGGCACTCCGGGCCCAGCGCGACGAGGCGGACGAGATCCTCGGGATCGTCCGGGCGAAGGACCTGCCCGAGCGGTACTGGCTCGACGTGTCGTACGTGCGTGCGATGCTCACGACGCAGATCGAGTGGCTCGCCGCCACGGCCGACCGGATCGCCGCCGGCCACATCTCCTGGGACGCCCACGCCGCGTCCGCAGACACCACCACGAACAGCAAGGAAACCACTCGATGACCACCGTCACGCCTCCGCGGACGACCGAGAAGAAGCCGTGGCCTGCCCTGTGGGCACTCGTCGTCGGGTTCTTCATGATCCTCGTCGACTCGACCATCGTGTCGGTCGCCACCCCCACCATCGCCCAGAAGCTCGACGCGGACATCAACTCCGTGATCTGGGTGACGAGCGCCTACCTGCTCGCCTACGCCGTGCCGCTGCTCATCACCGGCCGGCTCGGTGACCGCTTCGGCCCGAAGGTCATGTACCAGATCGGCCTCGTGGTCTTCACGCTCGCCAGCCTGTGGTGCGGCCTGGCCGGCTCGATCGAGGTGCTGATCGTCGCCCGCGTCGTGCAGGGCCTCGGCGCCGCGATGATGAGCCCGCAGACCATGTCGGTCATCACCCGCATCTTCCCGCCGCAGAACCGCGGCGCGGCGATGGGCCTCTGGGGCGCCGTCGCCGGTGTCGCCTCGCTCGTCGGCCCGATCGTGGGCGGCCTGCTCGTCGACGGCTTCGGCTGGGAGTGGATCTTCTTCGTGAACGTCCCCGTCGGTGTCGTCGCGTTCGTGCTCGCGCAGCGCTTCGTGCCGTCGTTCGAGCGGCACGGGCACCGGTTCGACTACCTCGGCATCTTCCTGTCCGCAGCGGGCCTGTTCCTGCTCGTGTTCGGCATCCAGGAAGGCGAGACCTACGACTGGGGTGTCATCGCCGGTCCGATCTCGGTGTGGTCGCTCATCATCGTCGGTCTCGTGGTGCTCGCCGGCTTCGTGGTCTGGCAGGGCGTGCAGAAGGGCGAGCCGCTGCTGCCGCTCGGTCTGTTCAAGGACCGCAACTTCACGCTGGCCAACGTCGCCATCACGGCCGTCGGTGTCGCGATCGCCTCGTTCGCGCTGCCGATCATGCTGTGGGCGCAGGACGTCCTGCGCTTCTCGCCGACCCAGGCCGCACTGCTCCTCGTGCCGCAGGCCGTGCTGTCCGCCGCGCTCGCGCCGGTCGTCGGCAAGAACCTCAACCGCTGGAACCCGCGCTGGGTCGCCGCGTTCGGGCTCGCCTGCTTCTCGGTCGGCCTGTTCTGGTTCGGTGCCCTGCTGACGAGCGGCGCCGAGTGGGGCTGGGTGCTCCTGCCGAGCGCGCTCCTCGGGCTCGCCAACGCCTGCATGTGGGGGCCGCTGTCCGTCTCGGCGACGCGCAACCTGCCGCCGAAGCTGGCCGGTGCCGGCTCGGGCGTCTACAACACCACGCGGCAGATCGGTGCGGTGCTCGGTTCTGCCGGCATCGCCGCCCTGATGGAGGCCCGGATCACCGCGAACTTCCCGGCGTCGTCCGGTGGGGCCACGGCCGGTGGCGCGGAGCAGCAGGTCGGCGGTCTGCCGGGCTTCCTGCTCGAGCCGTTCTCCACGGCCATGGGTGAGTCGCTCTACCTGCCGGCGATCGTGCTCGTCGTGGCCATCGTCGCGGCGCTGTTCCTGGCGAAGCCGAAGCAGACCGTCGCCTGGCAGCAGACCGGTTCGGTCACCACGCAGCCCGACGCCGAGCCCGCGGGGGCCCCGGCGAAGTAGGGCACGAGCGCTTCGGCGCCCAACGAGTGAGCAGAAGAAGTCGAGTCACCTCCGGGTACTCGACTTCTTCTGCTCACTCGTGTCGGGGACGCACCCCCGCCCGTCAGCTGCGGCGCTGCAGGTGCGCCCGGGTGAGCTCGTCCATCTGTTCGTCGGTCAGAGCATCGACATCCCGGGCCTCGCGGCGGTCGGTCCGCTGCCACCGGATGAACAGCGCGACGAGCACGGGGATGTCCGCCACTTCGGCGATGAACCACAGCAGGTCGCCCGCCAGGTGCTGGTCCTGCAGCGGCGACGGGTACCAGGCCCGCCCGACCACGGGAACGAGGGACCCGTCGAGCACGTGGTTCGTGATCCGCAGCACGATTCCTGGCACCGCGTCGACGACGAGCTCGACGAACGCCAGCAGGAACTCGGCCGTGGCGAACGTCGACGAGACGAGCACACCGACCTCGGACAGCGGGGCGAGCAGGCCGAACCCGAGCGCCGGCACGGTCACGGTGATGACGGCGGCCCAGACGGGGGACTCCCGGATCACGCTCGAGAACGGGGTGAGCAGGACGGCGAACAGCGCCAGCGCGACCAGCGGGGCGACGATCGCGTTGCCGAGCAGACGCACCGGACGTGACCCCATGACGGCGTCGGCGGCCTGCGCCAGGCGAGCCGGGCCTCCGATCCGGAGCAGTGCGACGGGCGCACCGAGCGCGGCGAAGGTGGGGACCGCGAAGAACAGCAGGGCGGCGCGCAGGACGAACGCCCAGCGCAACCGCTCGTCGTCGACGCCGACGATGCCGAACTGCAGGACGCCGAACAGCACGAGCGCCGTGACGAAGGCGAGCGTGCGCCACCACGGCCACCGGGCACCTCGTCGGACCGCTCCGACGACCCAGCGGCCGTAGGCGAGCGCGGCGACGACGAGGAGCACCGCCGCCAGGGGGTCGAACCGCCAGGTGCTCCAGAACTCGGGTGTCGACGGCGTGGGGAGCCTCCTGGGGATCAGGCGGACTCGTCCGTCGTTCCGCCGGAGCCATCCTCCGTCCGCCCGGGGTGCGCCGGGGGTCCGGCGTGCCCCCGGGACGGTGAGAACCGGTTCAGATCCGGGCGACCCCGCGTGCCGGGACGGTCCGCGACAGCAGCCAGACGCCCACCGGAACGGCCACGGCTCCGACGAGCGCGACACCGAACGACAGGTGCAGCTGCATCACGAGGAACGCCGGGCCGATGGTGCAGAGGGCCGCGACGGCGACGACCGGCCAGGCCGGACGGTCCGCCGACGGCAGCAGGCGGGGGAGCGGCCGGTCGAACCAGCGCAGGGCACGTGCCACCCCGAGGGCGACGGCGAGCACCACGACCAGCGCGACGATCCGGGACGCCCACCACGGGCCGGAGCCCGGCGCCGGGAACGGCACCCCGACGAGCAGGGCGATGCCGTTCAGCGCGATGAACAGCGGCAGGTGCCACAGGTAGATCGTCATGCCGTCGCGGCCGAGCACGAACACGGCCCCGAGCGCGGCACGGGTGCGCATCAGCCGGGTGAGCGGCGCGTGCACGAGCTGGACCAGGCACGCCTGCGCGATCGCCAGGAACGCCAGCGGCAGCATCGGCGGGTTCAGGTCCTGCAGCATGTCCGGCGCCCACAGCCCGACCGAGGTCATCGGCACGAGCACGGCGTAGGCGGCGACCGCGATGGCCAGCAGGAGCACCTTCGATCGGCGCGCGAACCACCCGTCGGCCCAGAGGAACCCGAGCTGCTGCGCGAAGAGCCACACCGGTCCCAGGTTGAGCAGCCCGACCTCGGCGACCCCGGTGGCCAGGCGGACGGCGTCGACCACCGCGGCGAGCACGAGCAGCACGGCGAGGGTGGCCCAGGGTGCTCGCTCGTGCAGGCGCATCATCACGGGGACGCAGCACTGGGTGATGCCGTAGGCGGCCAGGAACCAGAGCGGCGACCCGATGCCGAACGCGACCTCGGCCAGCAGCTCCGGCGGCGTGCCCGCGGCCGTCGCGACCCCGAGCCCGAGCGCGAGGAACACGAAGAGCGGCACCGCGGGCCGGAACAGCCGCACCAGGCGGGTGGCCAGGTAGTCGCGGGCGGGGCTCGGCGCACCACGGGCGACGGTGCTGCGCCAGCCGACGGCGCTCGCGAACCCGCCGACCACGAAGAACAGCGGCATCACCTGCCCGACCCAGGTGGCGGCGACGTACCAGGGGAGTTCCTGCAGCGGGCTCGTCACCCGCACCCCCTGGGCATCGGCGGCGACGCCGACCATCGTGACGTGCACGATGACGACGAGGACGACGCAGGCCGTCCGGATGAGGTCGACGACCAGGTCCCGCTTCGCGATGATCCCCCGGACGTCCGCACTGCTGTTCGCCTGTTCAGGCAGACCTTGGCTCGTGGACATGTCCGGACGTTAGCGTGCGGAACGGTCGGTCCAGTGTCGTTCCAGCTGATCGCGACCGGATCGTGACACTTCGTATTCCGGTAGCGGCATGCGTCACCTCGCTGGCCAGCAGCAACAGCTCGTGTACAGTGGACGTGTTGTCTTGATTCCTGCAAAAGAAAGGCTCAGCATGGATGCCGACGCCGATCTGCTCCGCACGTCGGGGCTCCGGGTCACGACCCCGCGCCTCGCCGTGCTCCGCGCGACGGACTCGATGCCGCACGCCACCGCGGACGACATCGTCGTGGCACTCGCCGCCGAGCTGCCGACCACCAGTCACCAGGCGGTCTACGGGGTGCTGAACGCCCTGACCGGCGTCGGGCTCGTCCGCCGCATCGAACCGGCAGGCAGCCCCGCGCGCTACGAGCGCCGGACCGGTGACAACCACCACCACATCGTCTGCACGCTGTGCGGCGCGATCGAGGACGTCGACTGCGCGGTCGGCCACTCGCCCTGCCTGACACCGTCCGAGACCCACGGCTTCGCGGTCACCACCGCCGAGGTCACCTACTGGGGCATCTGCGACCGCTGCGCAGCGGCAGAGCGCGACGACGCAGACGCCCCCACGCCCGCCTGACGGCGACCGCCCCACCGCACCGGCGCCACGACGCGCCGGACCCTGAGCCACCCGAGCACCCCTGACCGAACCAAGTCCCACCCCAGGAGGAACCGTGTCCGACCAGAACACGCCGACCGGCACCCCGACCACCACGACCAACAGCGGCGCACCCGTCTCGAGCGACGAGCACTCGATGGGCGTCGGGGCCGACGGCCCCCTCGCGCTGCACGACCACTACCTGGTCGAGAAGCTCGCCCAGTTCAACCGTGAGCGCATCCCGGAGCGGGTCGTGCACGCCAAGGGCGGCGGCGCCTTCGGTACCTTCACCGTCACGCAGGACGTCTCGCGCTTCACCCGTGCCGCGTTCCTGCAGCCCGGGCAGACCACCGAGATGCTCGCCCGGTTCTCGAGCGTCGCCGGTGAGCAGGGCTCGCCCGACACCTGGCGCGACCCCCGCGGCTTCGCGCTGAAGTTCTACACGTCCGAGGGCAACTACGACCTCGTCGGCAACAACACCCCGGTGTTCTTCATCCGCGACGGCATCAAGTTCCCGGACTTCATCCGTTCGCAGAAGCGTCTGCCCGGCTCGCACCTGCGCGACCACGACATGCAGTGGGACTTCTGGACACTGTCGCCCGAGTCGGCGCACCAGGTCACGTGGCTGATGGGCGACCGCGGTCTGCCGGCGAGCTGGCGTGAGATGGACGGCTTCGGCTCGCACACCTACCAGTGGATCAACGCCGACGGCGAGCGCTTCTGGGTGAAGTACCACTTCATCACCGAGCAGGGCCACAAGACCCTGACGCAGGAGGACGCCGACCGCATCGCCGGTGAGGACGCGGACTTCCACATCCGTGACCTGCACGCCGCGATCGAGCGTCAGGACTTCCCGCGCTGGACCCTCAAGGTGCAGGTCATGCCGTACGAGGACGCCGCGACCTACCGCTTCAACCCGTTCGACCTGACGAAGGTGTGGCCGCACGCGGACTACCCGCTCATCGAGGTCGGCACGATGGAGCTCAACCGCAACCCGGAGAACTACTTCGCGCAGATCGAGCAGGCGACCTTCGCCCCCTCGAACTTCGTGCCCGGCATCGCGGCGAGCCCCGACAAGATGCTCCTCGCGCGCATCTTCAGCTACGCGGACGCCCACCGCTACCGCGTCGGCACGAACCACGCCCAGCTGCCCGTGAACGCCCCGAAGAACGAGGTCCACTCGTACTCGAAGGACGGCGGCATGCGCTTCGACTTCCAGAAGTCCGAGGTGCCGGTGTACGCGCCGAACTCCCTCGGTGGTGCGCACGCCGACCCGACCGCGACCGACGACGCCCCGGGCTGGGAGTCCGACGGCGCGCTGCAGCGTTCCGCCGCGACCCTGCACCCGGAGGACGACGACTTCGGTCAGGCCGGCACGCTCGTCCGCGAGGTCCTGGACGACGCCGCCCGTGAGCGCCTGGTCGGCAACATCGCCGGTCACGTCTCGAAGGTGACGCGCGACGACCTGCGCGAGCGCGTGTTCGCCTACTGGACGAACGTCGACGCCGACCTGGGTGCGCGCGTGCGCGCCGCGGTCGCGCCGAGCGCGCCCGGCTCGAACGAGAACCCCGAGAAGGTCGCGGTCGAGGCGTAGGCCCAGGCCGCAACGAGCGGACGGGAGGCCCGGTACCAGCTGGTACCGGGCCTCCCGTCCGTCGGTCGTTGCGGCTAGACCTGCTGGCCGTTCAGCCAGATCGGGCCCGTCGGCCAGTCCTCGAGCTGCGCTGCCACCGGCAGCGCCATCCAGCCGCCCTGTTCGGTGTTGCTGACGCCGGCGCCCTCGGCGGTGAACGCCGAGAAGGTGCCGACGGCCTCGGGGAACTCGTGCCAGCCGAGCTTCGCGTAGAAGGGGATCCGGTCCTCACCGGCCCCGAGGAACCCGTACGGCACCTGCAGTCCGTCGAGGACCGCGTGGGTCCGGGTCATGAGCTCCCGGCCGACGCCGGTGCCCTGCAGTCGGGGTGACACGGCGACCAGGCCGGTGTCGCCGACCAGGACGTCCTGCCCGCCGACGGTGACGAACATGCGGCGGATGCCGACGTGGGCCAGGACGACCCCGTCGGCGTCGTGCGCGAGCACGCGGCGTTCGGGCTGCATGCCGGACCAGCTCCGGCCGCCCACGTACCAGTGCGACCAGTCGGGGAAGGCCTGCCCGAGCAGCGCCGCGATCGCTTCGTGGTCGGGGAGCGACAGCGTGCTCTCCTCGACCACCTCCCACCGGATGTCGTCAGTCACGGGTCCATCCTGCCGGTCCGGCGGCCGGTGTGGGGAGGTTTCGCGCTGGGCGACACCTCGCGGGGCCGGGCGCGCGTGGGGTGTCGGTCACCGCGGAGTGTCGCGACACATCAGCCGCGACCGGGCGTCGTCACCTCGATACGGTTCGCCCAGGGGTCGTCGAACGCCACGGTCCGGCCGTCGTCGGCGAGCTCCACGCCGCCGTGCCGCATGCGTTCGGTCAGCGCGCCGAGGTCGTCGACGGCGGGGACCTCGATGCGGACGAGGCCCAGCCCGAGGGCCTGCTGTCGTCGCCCGGCGCCGCGGGAGTTCCAGGTGTTCATCGCCATGTGGTGGTGGTAGCCGCCGGCGCTGACGAACAGCGCCTCGCCGAACCCCGCGGTGGTCTCGAAGCCGAGCGTGTCGACGTAGAACGAGCGCGCGGTGGCGACGTCGCCGACGGACAGGTGCACGTGGCCGACCTTGCCCGGGCGTGCCGCGGCGGTGTCCAGGGCGTCCTCGGTCAGGTGGGACTGCAGGAACGCGTTCGGGTCGACGTACTTCGTGTCCATGTCGATCACGCCGTGCGTCCACGACCACTCGGTGCGGTCGCGGTCCCAGTACAGCTCGACGCCGTTGCCCTCGGGGTCGGTGAAGTAGAACGCGTTGCTCACCAGGTGGTCGGCGCTGCCGGTGAAGGACGCCGGGTACTGCGTGGCGACCGAGTACAGCGCGGCGGCCAGGTCGGCCCGGGTGTCGAACAGGATCGCCGTGTGGAACAGTCCGGCCTCGCGCGGGCCGGCGTGCTGCATCGCGGGGGCGTGCTCGAGGATCACGATCGGCGTGCTGCCGCGACCCAGCACGGCGACGCCGCCGTCGTGGGAGAGCAGCGACAGCCGGACGCCGTCGCGGTAGTACCGGATCATCGCGTCCAGGTCCGCGACGCGGAGTGTGACGGCGCCCATCCCGGTGTCGGCGGCGAGGAGTTCGTGCGTTTGCATGCACCAAGTGTGCGCCCATTTGGTTGACGCGTCAACCAATTCGATGACGCGTCAACCAATCCGGTGCGTCAAGCGCTGTTCGAGATCCCGCCGTCCGACTTCAGCAGCTGGCCGTTCACCCACGCACCCTGCTCCGAGCAGAGGAACCCGACGAGCGCCGCGGTGTCCGACGGGCGTCCGAGCCGGCCGAGCGGCGTGCCCTCGACGGCCCACCCCTTGACCTCGTCGGACATCCAGCCGGTGTCGTTCGGCCCGGGGTTCACCACGTTGGCGCTGACCCCGAGGCTGCCGAGCTCCTTCGCGGCACCGAACACGATCCGGTCGAGCGCCCCCTTCGACGCCCCGTACGGCAGGTTGTACGCGATGTGGTCGCTCGTCAGCGCGACGATCCGGCGGCGCTCCCGCGGGGCGGCGTCACCGGCGCGCTCGAGCCCGGCCGCGTAGGCCTGCACGAGCAGGAACGGTGCGCGCGCGTTCACGGCGAAGTGGCGGTCCCACGACTCGACGGTCGTGGTGCGGAAGTCGGAGTCGACGGACTCGCAGTGCGACATGACGAGGGCGGAGACGGGGGCGCCGGCTTCCGTCTCGGCGCGGCCGACGAGTGCGGCCGCCTGCTCCGGGTCCTCCAGGTCGACCGGGAGGGGCGTCACCCGTGCTCCCGCCGCCTCGCACTCCTGCACCACCGACTCGACCCCGTCCGGGTCCGCCCCGCCGCTCACGCGGTCGTCGTAGGGCCCCCACCACGAGATGGCGAGGTCCCATCCGTCTGTTGCCAGTCGGGTCGCGAGTGCCGCGCCGATGCCGGCTCTGCGGCCCACGCCGGTCACCAGGGCGAGTGGTCGTGCGGACGTCATCCGTTCCTCCTGTCCGGCGCTCCGTCGCGCCGATCGGCACCCAGTCTGCCGGAACCGGCCACCCGTGTGGCCATCGCACCCGGTGTCCTGTCGGCGGACGGCCGACCGCGGGGGCCAAGATGGACGGATGCCACGCACACGACGGCCCTCGCGACCGGGGCGCGGACCCCGCGGCGGTCGCCCGGACCCCCGCGACCTGCCACTCGAGCACGTGCGCGACCGGATGTCGTCCTACATCTACGGCAACATCACGGTGCTGGCCGTCGCGATCGCGGTGGACCCGGAGCAGATCCACCACGGCGCCGCGGTGGCGACCGTGCTGGCGACCGCGGTGCTGACGTACCTGGCGCACGTGCTCGCGCACCTGGTCGCGCACGGCCTGGGCGACGACGGCGAAGGATCAGCCGCCGAGCGTGCTGCCCGCCGCGAGTCCGTCGCGACGATCGTCCGGAACGCCAACCCGATCGCGACCTCCGGGCTGATCCCGGCGGTCCTCTACGCGGCGGCCTGGATCGGCTGGCTGCCGGCCGAGTGGGCGCAGATCGCGGCGACCGTGATCCTGGTCGTGCGCATCGGTCTGGTGGGGGTGTTCATGCAGCGGTTCAGCGGGAAGCAGCCGACGTTCCTCGGGCTGTGGGGCGGGATCGTGCTCGCCGCGGTGGCGTTCGTGATCGGCCTCGTCAAGGTGGTGCTGACGCATTGAGTGACACGCACCCCGACGCCGGACCCGACTCCGGACCCGCCGCCGAGACCGACCCGAAGCGCGGCGGTCTGCGGTTCCTGCGCGACCTCGTCATCATCGTCGTCGTGGCGCTCCTGGCGTCCTTCCTGGTCAAGGCCTACCTGGTCCGCGCGTTCTCCATCCCCTCCGGCTCGATGCAGAACACGCTGCTCATCGGGGACCGGGTGCTCGTCAACGAGCTCGTGCCCGGGGTCGTCCCGCTGCAGCGCGGTGACGTCGTGGTGTTCCACGACCCGGGCGGCTGGCTCGGCATGGGCCAGGGCGACGACCTGATCAAGCGGGTCATCGGCCTGCCGGGTGACACGGTGTCGTGCTGTGACACCCGGGGCCGGCTGTCGGTGAACGGGCACGCGGTCGACGAGCCCTACGTCGTGCTCGAACGCGGGTCGAACCGCGTCGTCGGCAAGGACTTCGAGGTCACCGTGCCGAAGGGGCGCATCTGGGTGATGGGCGACAACCGGTACGACTCCGCCGACTCGCGGGTGCACGGCACCGTGCCGGTCGACGACGTCGTGGGGCGCGCCTTCGTGACGACGTGGCCGATCTCACGGTGGTCGGTGCTGTCCCGGTACGGCGACGAGTGGGACCGGGTCCCGTCGCCGTGACCACGGACGACCAGGGATTCGGGTACGAGACCGGCGGCGACGACGACCTGTCGATCCACCGGATCGCGACCCCCGGCAAGCGGTCCGGCACGATCGGTCCGCGCCCCGACCACGTCGTGTTCTGGCTCGCCGACGGTCGGGCCAGACTGACCGCGGACGACGGCGAGCACTGGGAGGTCGGGGCGGAGCGGCCGATGATGCTCTCGGCATCGTCTGCGTACGGCTTCGAGACCGACGCGACCGCCACGACGCTGCTGCACCTGTCGCCGTCGCTGCTCGGCGAAACGGGGGAGCCCTGGGTGTTCCGGCAGCCGGACGCGGCCGACCCCGCGCTCGAACCACTGCGGGCGCTGCTGCGCGAGGTCTCCGGGCGCATCCTCGACCCCGCCCTGCCCGTCGACGACCGTGCGGCCCTGAACCGACGGATCGCGACCGTCGTCCTGTCGACCTTCACCCGGTCACGATCGGACGTCGCGGACCGGATGCGGCGGGCGATCGGCTTCGTCCACGACCACGCCGACCAGGTGCTGACCGTGGCGGACGTCGCGGCGGCCTGCGACCTGAGCGAGCGCGGGCTGCAGGACCTGTTCCGCCGTCGGCTCGGCGTCACCCCCATGGAGTACCTGCGCGAGGTCCGACTCGACCGGGTGCATCTGGAGCTGGGGCGCCCGGGTGCCCGCGCGCTTCTGGTCAGCGAGGTCGCGCGGCGGTGGCGGTTCCGTCACCTGGGTCGGTTCGCGGCGTACTACCGGGATCGCTTCGGGGAGCAGCCGCACCAGACCATCGAGCGGGGCGCCCTGGGTACGGGTCGACCGACGCGGTGATCCCGGATCGGGGCCGGCTCGGCCCGGTTCGGTCCGGTTCGGTCCGGTTCGTCTGTTGACCGAACCCGCGGAGCCTGGCCCTCCCGTACTTTGCGGATTCCGGCTATCCTGCCCGCAGTTGCCGCGCCGGGCGTGACGGCGCCCGGACCGTGCGTCCTGGTCGCCACGGTGCGCGTGTGACGCGACCACGGCCTGGAGGCGCGGTGTGCGCCCGACGCGCACCGCGCCTCCAGACAGTCCCGGTTCCACCCCAGGAGGCGACGTGACCACGGACCGCACCACCGACGCACCCCGCGGCGGCGCCCTGGCGCCGCTCGCGATACCAATCTTCCGCGCCCTGTGGATCGCGGTGCTGGTGAGCAACATCGGCAGCTGGATGCAGACCGTCGGGGCGCAGTGGCTGCTCGTCGACGAGCACGCCGCACCCGTCGTCGTCGCCCTCGTGCAGACCGCATCGAGCCTGCCGGTACTGCTGGTCGGGATCCCCGCCGGGGTGATCGGCGAGTTCGTCGACCGGCGACGCCTGCTCATCGGCGTGCAGGCGTTCCAGGTGGTCGTCGGCGTCGTGATGACCGTGCTGACCGCGACCGGCGACATGACCCCGGCGCTCCTGCTCACCGTGACGTTCCTGCTCGGCACGGCCTCGGCGCTCCAGCTGCCCGCGTACCAGGCGCTCGTACCCGAGATCGTGCCACGTGCCGCCATCACCGACGCCGCCGCGCTGAGTTCCGTCGGGGTCAACGTCGCCCGTGCGATCGGACCGGCGCTCGCCGGCGTGGTGATCGCGCAGCTCGGCGTGCCGTTCGTGTTCGCGGCCAACGCGCTGTCGTTCGCGCTCTTCCTGGTGGTGCTCGTCGCCTGGCGCGGCTACCAGCGGCCCGAGACCCGGGCCGAACCGTTCATCGACGCGACCCGCGCCGGCCTGCGGTACGTCCTGCACGCGGCGGTCGTCCGCCGGTTGCTGGTGCAGCTCGCGGTCTTCATGGTGCCCGCGAACGCGCTGTGGGCACTCCTGCCGCTCGTCGCCGACGGGTCGCTCGGGCTGTCGTCCGGCGGGTACGGCCTGCTGCTCGCCGCCGTCGGAACCGGTTCGGTCGGCGGGGCGTTCGTGATGCCCGCGGTCCGCGCACGGCTCGGGATCGGCCGCACGGTCGGAACCGCCTCGGTCGTGTTCGGGGTCTGCACCACGGTCGTCGCGCTCGTCCCGGTGCTGGCGGTCGTGCTCGTCGCGCTCCTGGTCGGCGGGGTGGCGTGGATCGCCGTGGTGACGACGCTGAACGGCACGGTGCAGGCGTTCCTGCCCGCGTGGGTGCGGACCCGAGGGCTCGCCGCCTACCAGCTGGTGCTCTTCGGCTGCACGGCGATCGGGGCGGCGCTCGCCGGTGCCGTCGCCACACCCCTCGGGGTGACGGGCGTGCTCGCCGGGGCCGGAGTCCTCACCGCGCTCAGTGCCGCCCTGCTGCTCGTGTCCGGGTTCCCGGTGCTCACCAACCGGCAACGGGCCGTGACGCCGATGCCGTTCGGCGACCAGGTGTTCGTGCCGGACGACCACGGCGCTGCAACGGGGGAGACCCTCGTGCTGCTGCACTGGACGGTCCCGGCGGGCGCGGTCGACGAGTTCCGGGCGCGGGCCGAACGGCTCGGGCGGAGCCGACGCCGGACCGGCGCCCGTGACTGGAACCTGTACCGGGACCGGGCGACCGGGCCGGACGCCTGGGTCGAGGCGTTCCGAGTGGGGTCGTGGCAGGAGCACGTCGACCAGCACGAGGTCCGGCAGACCGGTGACGATGCCCGGACCCTGCGGGCCGTGCACGAGATCGCGGGTGAACCGCGGGTGGAGCACCTGGTGGCGGAGGGGGCCAGCGGGCCGTCGTCGGGGTGACGGGCGGGGTCAGCGGGCCGTCGTCGGGGTGACGGGGTCAGCAGCCCGTCGTCGTCAGGGTGACCGTCGCGACCGTGCCGTTGGAGACCTTGGTCGTCTGGGGGCAGAGGTCGCCGGCGCGGACGGTGACCTGGCCGAGCGGCACACCTGCGAAGTCGGCCGTCCCGCCCGGGAACACCCGCTGGTGCTCGGAGAGCTTGCCGGTCGAGGCGAACACCTTGACCTCGTATGGGCGGTCGGCGGCGTTCGACGAGACCGTGACCGACACCTGGCCGGTGGAGTCGTGGGCGCCGCAGCCGGCGAGGGCCAGGAGCGCGGCCACGCCGAGGACGGTTGCGGGGACGACTCGGAGCACGACGACCAGCGTACGCCGATGCTCGCTCGCTCCAGTGCGCTCCGCCCACCCTCCTGCGCCCTCCGGACTGGGGCCAGGCACTGTCCGTTCGGCGCGTTACCGTGGACGCATGCAGCCGGAAACCGCGATGTCCGTGCCCGCGCCGACCGGGGCCGATGCGGTCCGGCGAGCGGCCCTGATCGCGGCGCTCGACGTGGTCGACGGCGGCGTCGAGGAACGGTTCGAACGGATCACCCGGATCGCACGCGAGGCCCTCGGGGTCTCCGGCTCGTTCCTCAACCTGGCCGGCGAGAACACCCTGACGATCAAGTCGCAGCAGAGCGACGCGGTCTTCGGCCCCGTCATCCCGCTGCAGGACACGTTCTGCGGCCGGACCCTGGGCGAGCAGGGCCCCGTGGTCGTCGCCGATGCCCGACTGGACGACCGGTACGCCGACCTGCCGATGGTGCTCGGCGACCCGAACGTCCGGTTCTACGCCGGCGTCGGACTCCGCGCCCCCGACGACGACCTGAAGATCGGCACCCTCTGCCTGATCGACCCCGAGCCGCGAACCCTGGACCCCGACGAGCTCGAACTGCTGCAGGAACTCGGCGTCTGGGCGGAGCGTGAACTGCTCACCGGTGCGGACGAGGACCGACTGCGCACCGTGCTCAACGGTCTGCAGCCGGCCGAGGTGCAGGTCCCCGGGTACCGGATCACGGGGGTGTCGATCCCGCACGGCCTCGTCTCCGGCGACTTCCACGACTGGCACCGCTCCGGCGAGGACTCGATCCACCTCACCGTGTCGGACGTCATGGGCAAGGGGATGTCCGCCGGGCTCCTCGCGGCGAACATCCGCGGTGGGCTGCTCGCCCGCGGCGACCAGGACCCGTGCGTCGCGCTCGCCGAACTCGAGGTGCAGGTCGCGCCCGAACTCAGCCGCGCAGAGTCCTTCGCGACGATGTTCCACGGGCGGCTGACCCCGTCCACCGGGCGACTCGACTTCGCCGATGCCGGGCACGGGCTCGTGCTGCAGCTCCGCGACGACGGTGCCGAGCGGATCCTGCGGTCGTCGGACCTGCCGATCGGGTTGCACCCCACCGGGATGCCCCGCGCGGCCGGGTCGCTCGTGCTCCGGCCGGGTGAGGTGCTCATCGTCGTGACCGACGGCGCGCTCGAGCTCTGGGACTCGACGCTCGCGGCGCTGTCCGAACTCGGGTCGCTGTACCGGGAGTCCGCGGACGTCGAGACGTTCCTGCAGCGGGTGCGAGCCCGCGTCGTCGAGCACGACCCGGGCGACGACCTGACCGTCGTCGTGGTGGCGCGCGACGCCGTGGAAGCCTGAGCGGTCTCGAACCGTCGGCTGACTCGTCGGCCGGTCGCGCGGCGCGTGGTCGCGACACGTCGCGTGCGTGCCGCCGAGTGGTCGCGAACTGTCGGCTGGCGGGGCTTCGGGCGACGCTTCGTGACCGTTCGCCAGACCTGAGCGGGGTGTCGTGACCGCCGGTCGGCCGGGCGCCAGGCATCAGGCGGCGCGGGGCGGGTGGTCGCGACACGTCGTGTGCGTGCTGCCGAGTGGTCGCGAACTGTCGGTTGGCGGGGCGTCGGGCGACGGTTCGTGACCGTTCGCCGGACGTGAGCGGGGTGTCGTGACCGCCGGTCGGCCGGGCGCCAGGCATCAGGCGGCGCGCGGCGCGCGGTCGCGACACGTCGTGTGCGTGCCGTCGGGTGGTCGCGAACTGTCGGTTGGCGGGGCGTCGGGCGACGCTTCGTGACCGTTCGCCGGACGTGAGCGGGGTGTCGTGACCGGAGCCGGACGCCGGCCGGGTGCGGCGTCAGGCCCCGAGACGCTCGATCAGCTCGGCGTAGCGCGCAGCCGTGCGCTCGACGATCTCGTCGGGGAGCACCGGCGGCGTGCCCTGGCGGTCCCAGTTGGCGCTGAGCCAGTCCCGCACGATCTGCTTGTCGAACGAGTCGGTGCGGTCGGCGGATCTGGCGTCCCAGTAGCGGCTGGAGTCGCTCGTCAGGACCTCGTCCGCGATGCGGATCCGACCGGTGGCGTCCTGCCCGAACTCGAACTTGGTGTCCGCGATGACGACGTCGCGGTCCAGCGCGATGGCCGCGGCCTCGGTGTAGACGTGCAGCGAGAGCTCGCGCAGGGTCGCCGCGGTCTCGGCACCGACCAGGTCGACGGTCTGCTCGTACGAGATGTTCTCGTCGTGCTCGCCCTGGGCCGCCTTGTACGCCGGCGTGTAGATCGGCTCCGGCAGGCGGTCGCCGTTCGACAGCCCGGCGGGGAGCGCGACGCCACAGACGCTGCCGCTCTCCTGGTACTCGGCCCAGCCGCTGCCGACCAGGTACCCGCGCACCACGCACTCGACGGGGAACATCGTGAGCGGCATGACGTGCATCGACCGTGCCTCGACGTCGGCGGGCACCGGCGTGCCACCGGAGGACGGGCCGATGATGTGGTTCGGGACGTCGCTGAGCTGGGTGAACCAGAAGCGCGACAGACGGGTCAGCAGCTCGCCCTTGCCGGGGATCGGCGGCTCGAGCGCGAAGTCGTACGCGCTGACCCGGTCCGAGGCGACGAGCAGCAGCTCGGATGCGCTCGACAGGTCGGCGGTGCCCTCGGGCACGTAGAGCTCGCGGACCTTGCCGGACGAGACGTGCCGCCAGCCGGCGATCGGCGCGGGGGCGGTCACCGGGCGACCTTCGCGGCGATGTCGGTGCGGAACTGCGCGCCGTCGAGCGTGATGTCGCCGAGCCCGGCGTAGGCACGCTCGCGGGCCTGGGCGAAGTCGGACCCCGTCGCGACCACGCTGAGCACCCGGCCCCCTGTGGCGATGAGCGTGTCGTCGAGGACGCCGGTGGCGGCATGCGCGACGGAGACGCCGTCGCGGGCGTTCGCGTCGTCGATGCCGGTGATCGGTCGGCCGGTCTGCGGGTTCTCCGGGTAGCCCTCGCTCGCCAGGACGACGGTCACGGCGACGTCGTCCCGGAACACGGGAGCGGGGACGGCGCCGAGCTGCCCGGTGGCTGCGGCGAGCAGGAGTTCGCTGAGCGGGGTCGCCAGGCGGGGGAGCACGACCTGCGTCTCCGGGTCGCCGAACCGTGCGTTGAACTCGATCACGCGGACGCCCTGCTCGGTGACGATGAGGCCGCAGTACAGGAGCCCGACGAACGGCGTGCCCTCGTGCTCGAGCCGGCGGACCGTCGGCAGGGCCACGAGCTCGGTGACCTCGTCGACGAAGGCCTGCTCGGACGGCCAGCGGTCGGCGAGCCAGGGCAGCGGCGAGTACGCGCCCATGCCGCCGGTGTTCGGGCCGAGGTCGCCGTCGGCCAGGCGCTTGTAGTCCTGCGCGGGGCTGAGCGCACGGACGTCGTGGCCGTCGCTCAGGAAGAACAAGGAGACCTCTTCGCCGTCGAGGAACTCCTCGACCACGACGTGGCCGTGCTGGAGCCAGTAGGTGGCGTGGTCGATCGCGGCCTGGCGGTCGTCGGTGACGAGCACGCCCTTGCCGGCGGCGAGCCCGTCGGCCTTGACCACGTACGGTGCGCCGAGCTCGTCGATGGCGCCGACGGCTTCGTCCACCGTGCCGGCGTAGACCGGACGCCCGGTGGGCACACCGGCCTCGCCCATGATCCGCTTGGCGAACGCCTTGGAGCCCTCGAGCTGGGCCGCGGCCTTGCCCGGGCCGAACACCGGGATGCCGCGGGTGCGCACCGGGTCGGCCACGCCGGCGATGAGCGGGGCCTCGGGGCCCACGACGACGAGCTCGACGTCGTTCTCGATCGCGTACTCGGCGACGAGCGCACCGTTGGTGGGGTCGAGGGAGACGGTCTCGACGTCGGCCGCGATGCCGGCGTTGCCGGGCGCTGCCGTGATGACGTGACCGGCATGCTCAGCGAGCAGGGCCGTGATGATCGCGTGCTCGCGGGCACCGGAACCGAGGACGAGGATTCGCACCCGATCACCCTACCCAGCCCGACTCGCCGCCCGCGATGCGAGGGCTAGCCTGTGGAGATGCCACCCAGGAGGATCGAGGACGCCGACGGCCGCGCGGCACTGGCTGCGGTGCGCGGTGGGGAGACGGCTCGACCCGCCGTGGCGACCGCGGTGCGGTGGACCTTGCAGTGCTTGGTGGACGAGGTCCCGGGGAACAGCGTCGAGGTGCGGGTACCGCCGTTCGCTGCGATCCAGGCAGTCCCCGGCCCCCGGCACACCCGTGGCACGCCGCCGAACGTGGTCGAGACCGACGCCACCACGTGGCTGGCACTCGCGTCCGGCGAGCTGACCTGGGCCGAGGCGGTCGCGCAGTCACGCGTCAGCGCATCGGGATCACGCGCCGACCTGACGGCGTTCCTGCCGGTCCGGCTGCCCGCTCCCGGCGCCTGACACCGCTCGGACCCGGCATCGGCGGCGACGCCCGATCCGGCATCGGCGACGGACACCCGACCCGGGCGTCCGTGACGCCGCGCGGAGTCCGGCGCGAATTAGGTAGTGCCTACCGATGCGCCCGCATCGATCGCGTTCCTAAGCTTGAAGTCGCCGGGATTCGGACCCGACCCGAACGGGTCCGAACCCGGCGACAGGGACAAAGGTACGCGATGTTCCGCACGTCGTGTCAATCGCGGCGGCGTGTTGTGCTGCAATCCGCAACGTTCTTGCGTGCGCGACACGTGATGTCGAACGCGAAGCAGCCCCTCGCGGGGCGCCGAGCGCCCCCCCCCTGCCGGGTGCCGAACAGCCCACGCCCGGTGCCCAGCAGCCCGCGCCGGGCGCCCAGCAGCACCGGCCGGCCGTCCGCTCAGAGCAGCTCGGTGAGTTCCGACCGCGCGTGCAGGTCCCACTTCGCGAAGACACGGGACAGGTGCGCGTCGATCGTCCGCGTCGAGAGCCCGAGGGACTCCGCGATCCGCCGGTTGCTCAGGCCCTGTGCGGCGAGCTCGGCGACCTCGTACTCGCGCTTCGTCAGCGGTGGCTTGGACCGTCCGGCAGCCACCGACATGCCGTGGACCGCCAGCACGCCCTGCGCCGCGATCACCCGGGTCCGGTCGTCCGCCTGCACCGCGTCCGCGTACTGCACGATGGCGGCGGCGAGCGGTCCGTCGACGCGCGAGGCGGCGTCGCGCATCCGGTCGAGCGTGCCGGGGCTCTCGCGCCCGGTGAGCCTGCCGACCGAGTAGTGCAGGGCGTACCCGTACATCACGTGCGTCCAGGACCCGTTCGCGGTGCTGCGTTCGATGATCTCGTCGGCGTGCTGCAGACCGGCGGGGTTGCCGAGCACGGACTCGGTCCAGGCGATGGTCACGGCGACCTGTTCACCGGTGATCCGCATCGCCCGCTGCGGCGTGGTCTTCGCACGTTCGAGCGCCCGGGCCGCGTCCTCAGGGTGCCCGGCATACGCGTGTGACATCGCCAAGCGGGCCCACGGGTACGCGGCGAACCCACCGTGGTCGGCGATGTCGTACCGCTCGCACGCCGCGGTGAAGGCCGCGATCGCGTCGTCCCATCGGCGCTGTCCGATGGCCAGGTTGCCCTGGCCGATGAGCTCGAGGGTGAAGTCGTACTTCAGGTAGGGGCTGGAGCGCCCGGCTGGCACCTCGGTGATCAGGTCGTCGAGGTCGCCGCGCCACATCTGTACCTGGTGCAGGACGGAGGAGTTCTCGCCCACGCTCCACGGGGCCGCCTCGACGTGTGCCGCCGCGGTGGCCAGTGCCCGGCGGCCCAGGGCTGCGGCGTCGTCGAGCCGGCCGGCTGTCGCCAACGCCATCACGGCGCACGGTGCGACGGCCAGGAACGACATCGGCATCGTCGGTGCCTGCACGATGCCGCTGCGCTCGATCTCGGCACGGACCTCGGCGAAGTCGCCGCCCCAGCCCTGGTGCGCCATCCGCAGCAACCGCAGACGCTCGACCGCTTCGTCGGACACCACCAGGTGCACGGCGGCGTCGGTGAGTGCGACCGCGGCCGCGACGTCGTCGTCGTGGAACTGGCGGATGTTCGCCAGGATCTCGCACGCTTCGGTGACGGCCTCGTCGGTGACGTCGCCGACGTGCCGCTTCGCGATGCCCCACGCCGCTTCGGCATCGGCACGGCCGGCTTCGCGGCCGTCCGAGTACGAGTGCGCCAGTGAGCGGAGGCAGTGCGCCGTGACCTGCTCGGTCGGGGTGAGGGTCGTGCGGAGTGCTGCCGAGGCCAGGGCGATCCCGCTCTCGTGCTCCTGCAACCGCACGGCGACCTGTGCCGCGTCGAGCAGCTGGTCGACCGACGGCAGGACCCCGCACTCGAGCGACCACAGTGCGGCGCGCAGCCGTGCGGCGGGCGGAGCGCCCTCGGGCCGGTCGGTGCGGAAGGCGTTGGCGCGGGCGAAGAGCGCCGTGCGTCGGGCCACCGGCACCAGGGTCCGGATGACCTCGCCGACGAGCGGGTGCGACGGCCGGACGACCGCGGCACCGTCGTCGAGCGAGTCGATCCGGACGAGGCCGAGCGCGACGACCCGGTCGACGTCTCCGCCGGTGACCAGTCCGAGCAGACGGGCGAGCGGGATCGGGTCGGCGAGGGCCACGATGTCGACGACGTCACGCAGGTCCTCCGGCAGCGTCCCGAGCTCCGTGCGGTACATGTCCGCCAGGCTGTCCGACGCGGTCACCCGCCCACGCCAGTACCAGCCGCTCGCGGTGTGGTCGAGCGCACCGGAGGCCCGTGCTGCGCGCACCACCTCGCGCAGGTACAGCGGGTTGCCGGCGGTGGCCCGGTGCACGCGCTCCGCCGAGGCGTTCTCGAGCGGTGAGCCCAGCGCCTCGGCGACGAGCGCGGCGGTCTCGTGCAACGCCAGCGGCTGCAGGTCGATGCGTTCGAGCAGGTCGTCCTGCCACAGCGCGCGGAGCGGTTCGGGGAGCGCCGTGAAGTCGCGGCAGGTCAGGACGAGTCGCGCGCCCTGCCGACGGACCAGCCAGGCGACGTACCGCGCCGAGATCGCGTCCAGGTGGTCGGCGTCGTCGACACGGAGTAGCACGTCACGGTCGACCAGGTCCTCGATCGCCCGGAAGCGCTGCTCGGCACTCGCGTCGTCGGACAGCTCGGAGATCGAGGCGGGGAGTTCGCCGAAGCGCTCGACGACGGCGCCGAAGGGCATCGACCGACTCGCGGCGACCGCGGTGATCGGCACGACCACGGTGCGGCCGGTGCCGTCACGACCGGCGACCCGGTCGGTCACGCGAGCCGCGGCGGTGCTCTTGCCGAGACCGGGGGCCCCGACGATCGCGACGCTCCAGCGGTGCTCGGCCACGACGGCGACTGCGCGGTCCTCCTCGACGCGCTGCGCGACGGGCCAGGCGACGCGAGCGGGCGAGGTGGGTCGGCGACCGCGGGCGGGTGCCGTTGGTTCACGCACGCGACGCACCTCTTCCGCTTGGGATACCGACCAGTAGCGACCATCCTCTCCCGGATCGGTCGCAGCGCACAGGCCGCGGGACGTCCCACAGTGGGGGACAATGGACGGGTGAGCAACACCGATCAACCCGACGAGCAGCCGCTCCCCGCGCCGGCCCCGGCTCCCAGCGCGGTCGCCAGCCCCGACGAGGTCACCATCCGCCGTGCCCCGAAGTTTGGCGTGTTCATCGTCGGCGGTGCCGTGCTCGGCTTCCTCGCGACCCTCGTCGTGGTCGCCCTCACCATGAACCTCGGTGGTCAGCGGGACCAGACCAGCTTCGGCAGCCTGGTCGGCTACTTCAGCCTGTGGGGCGTCACGATCGGCGCCTTCGTCGGCGCGGTCGTCGCCGTCGTGTTCGACCGGGTCTACGCCCGGCGGTCGGCCCGCCTGACGGCGGAGCGCGTCGAGGTCGAACTCCCGCCCGAGACGGTCGACGGCGAGCTCGACGACCACGGTGACCAGCGGCCGTAGCCGCCCCGGTCAACGGACAGGAGGCCCGGTGCCAGCTGGCACCGGGCCTCCCGTCTGTCGTCTGGTCGC
>NZ_MJGM01000002.1:0-29365 GCF_001864905.1 Curtobacterium sp. MCBA15_007 | reverse complement strand
GTCGTCACCGGCGTCGGCACGATGGTCGGCAAACCCACTCGCGTCGTCGACGTCGACGGTCCGAGCTGGGGGCCGCTCACGGCGCTCGTGTCGCAGTTCGAGCACGAGAACCTGGTGCTCGTGCCCGCCGGGGCGCCGCCGCTCTACCGCATGCACTGCGTGCTGCACGAGCTCGGGCACCTGGTGCACGGCGACGTCGGCACGCCGACCGCGTCGTCCGTCGCCGAGTTCGCCGCCGGGGGCCACGTGTGCCGTCGTGCGCTCGACGCCGACTCGGGGCTCGTGAGCATCTCGGACGACGACGAGCACTTCGCCGAGCGGTTCGCGTACGAACTCGCGACCGTCCTGCTCGCCGGTGCCACGGGCGCGGACGAGCGGGCCTACGGCTGATGGCAGCACTGCACGCCGCAGCCTTCTGGTTCGCGGCGCTGATCTTCCTCGCCCGCACGCCGTACGTGCTGCGGAACCCGCGCGGCCGGGCGGCCTGGGGTGCCACGGGTGTCGGCGCACTCGGGCTCCTGACCCTGGGCAGCGTCGTGCCGCAGACCGTGCTCGACGGCGCACTGGGCGGCTCGAACCTGATCAACCTGGTGCAGAACGTCTGCGCGACCGTGGCGTTCTGGCTGATGCTGCGGGCGAGCACCGACGACCTGCCGGAACGCCCGATGCTGGCGAAGCCGGTGGCGCTGCTCGTCGTGGTCGTGGCGTTCACCGTGCCGTTCCTGCTGGTCGAGGAGCGCGGCGGTACCGACTTCGACTTCATCGTGCACGGGATCGCACAGACGCCGATGTGGTTCTACGCGACCGTCTACATGGTGAGCGTGGGGCTGATCGCCGCGACGACCCTGCGGCGTGGCGTGCTGCAGAACCCGGTGGCGCTCGTGGTGTTCCGCGTCGGGCTGGCCCTGGTGGTCCTGGCGAGCGTCGACGAGGTCGCCTCGCTGACGGCGGACCACTTCGGGGTGTTCCCAGCCGGGGTCCGTGACGGACTGCGTCTGGCCTTCGACCCGCCGTTCTACCTGGGCATCGTGTTGATCGTCGTCGCGATGGCCTCGTTGACGTTCCGGCGGTGGGGGCGTGACCTGCGGCACCGCGGGCACCACCGCCACCTGCGCCGCATCGTGCGCCGGCACGAGGTGCGCGCGGTCGAGCGGCCGGGCGACCCGCAGGCCCGGACTTACGACCTGGTCATCGCGATCCGCGACGCCGAGGTGCAGGGACGGACCCTTGACGATGCCGAGCTCGCCCAGGTGCGGGCGGCGGAACGGACCCTGACCCGGAGCCTCGGAGGATGACGGCGTGACGATCGTGTGGTGGGTGCTCGGTGCGCTCGTGGTGCTGGCGGTGGCGGCGCTGCTCGTCCTGCTCGTGGTGCGGAAGGTCGTCGGACGGATCGTGCTGCCCGGGGGCGACCGCTGGACCCCCGTGCTCGGGTCCGACGCCGACTCCGTCCGGCTGCCGATCACCGACGACACCGTGCGCCCGGGGGAGTACGGCCTGTGGCACGACGGCCCGGGCCACACCACCGTCGGGCCGGTGCTCGAGATCGACGAAGCCGCCGGGTCGGTGCGGCGGGCCGTGGTGCGGACGACCGGCGCGGTGTCGTCGCGGGTGCGGTGGAGTGGGCACGTGCACCCGGACCCGGCGGCGATGGAGGTCGACTGGTCCGAGGTGTCGCTGCCGACGCCGGTGGGGCCGGCACCGGCGTGGGTGGTGCGGCCGGGCCCCGACGGCGCGGCCGACGGCCGTGCGGGAACGGACGGCACCGCCGACGGCGTTGCCGACCGCGTTGCCGACCGCGATGCCGCCCGGACCTGGGCGGTCCACGTCCACGGGATCCGGACGACCCGGGTCACCGCGCTCCGGACCGTCCCCGCGGCGCTCGAGCTCGGCTGGACGTCGATCGTCCCGTCGTTCCGTGGCGACGGCGAGGCCCCGTGGGAAGGCCGGGCCTCGCACCTCGGTGCCCGCGAGTGGGCGGACGTCGAAGCGGCGCTCGACCACGCCGTCGCGAACGGCGCCGAACAGCTCGTCCTGGTCGGCTGGTCGATGGGCGCGACGATCACGCACGAGCTCCTCGCCCGCTCGGCGCACCGCGACCGCCTGGCCGGGATCGTGCTCGTCGCCCCCGCGCTGGACTGGTCGGTGGCGGTCCGGTCACAGGCCCGCCGTGCTGGTCTCCCCGGCATCGTCGTCTCGGCCGCCCTCGGTGCGATGGCGACCCCGGTCATCTGCCGGCTGGTCGGGCTGCGGGAAGCCGTCGACGTCCGGGCCCTCTCCTGGTTGCGCGCACCCCGGGCGTTGCCACCGACCCTGCTCATCCACTCCGCCGGCGACACGACGGTGCCGTTCTCGGCCAGCCAGGAGTTCGCCGAGGCACACCCGGGCACGGTGACGCTGGCGGTCAGCGAACCGGCCGAACACGCGTGGGAGCGCAACGTCGACGCCGTCTGGTTCGACCGGACGATCACGACCTGGGCGTCGAACCTCGCGCACACCGCGGCACAGGAGTAGAAGGAGCCATGGGTCAGCTCATCTACGGCGGGCAACCGCTCGACCTGCGGATCGACGACCGCGCGCTCACACACCTGCAGATCGTCATCGTCAACATGCTCCGGCGCGACCACCGTTTCGCGTTCTCGTGGAAGGACGACGTCATCCACGGCAACGGTCGCAGCACGATCTGGTTGCATCCGAGCGTCAGCCTGCACTTCAAGTTCACGGGGAGCCGGGTGCCGTCGATCAACCGCAGCTGGCTCGAGGACCTCTACGCATCGGCCACGTCGGGGTCCGGGCTCGTGCTGACACCGGAGCCGACGGACACCAGCACGGCCGACGACTCGGCGTGGTCACGTGCCGTCGCACCCGGGGACGCGGACGACGCCTCGAGCACTCCGAGCGGTACCACAACACGCTGATCTGGGTCAACGGGTTCCGGTCAGTCCGTCCGACCCGTACGCTTTCTGTACCGCGGTACAGAGTCGTCCCCCGCACCGGAATCCAGGGATCCGGTGTTGACCTGTCCCGCGGCAGGAGGGGGACCCGAATTGACCGTGACGCACTGCGAGTCCGGCACCGACCAACCATCGGTGCTCTGGGCGAGCGAGCGAGGTGAGTCCCGGATCAGGGGATTCGCCGCTCATGCGACCGGCGCCGTGCGCCGGGACCGCCGCGTCACGGTGCTGGGCTCGCCGATCGGTCTCGACCGACCGGCGCTCCTCCGGGATCGCCCCGGCCATCGGATTCGGGTTCCGTGGCCGGGGCGGTCTCTCCGCTCGCCTCAGTAGACGTCGCGCACGTACCGCTTCGCGCGACGCATGTCGGCCAGGTACGCCTGCGCGTCGTCCTCGTCGCGCCCGCGGCCGGTGCGGATGACCTGCAGCAGCGCGGCCTCGACGTCCTTCGCCATGCGTGAGGCGTCGCCGCACACGTACACGTGGCCGCCGTCCTCGAGCCAGGCGAACAGCTCCGCCGACCGTTCGAGCATCCGGGTCTGCACGTAGACCTTCTCGGCCTGGTCGCGCGAGAACGCCAGGTCGAGGCGGTCCAGCACGCCCTGTTCCTGCAGCTCGGCGAGCTCGTCCTGGTACACGAAGTCGGTGTCCCGGTGCTGGTCGCCGAAGAACAGCCAGTTGCGCCCGGTCGCACCGGACACCGCGCGCTCGTGCAGGAACCCGCGGAACGGCGCGACTCCGGTGCCCGGACCGATCATGATCATCGGCGCCGACTCGTCCGCCGGTACCCCGAACGACGCGTTCGGCTGCAGGTACACGTCGACGGTGCCGTCCGGGTCGACCCGGTCGGCCAGGAACGTCGACGCGACGCCGGCGTACATCCGGTGCGGGTCGCCGTAGCGCACCGACGCGATGGTCAGGTGGATGCGGTCCGGGTGCGCCAGCGGGCTCGACGAGATCGAGTACTGGCGCGCCTGCAGCGGCCGGAGGTTCGGCAACAGCTCGTCGAGTCCGGGGGCAGCCGACCCGGCGTCGCGGAGCAGGTCGAGGACGTCACGTCCCCACAGCCAGCGGTCCAGCTCGTGCTTGTCGCCGTGCGCCACGACGGCTGCGAGCTCGCTCGACGGCGCGCGCTGCACCAGGTCAGCGATGAGGTCCTTCGAGGGCGTCCGGATCTCGCGGTCGGTCCGCAGGACCTCGCTGATCGGACGGCCGTCGAACGCCTCGCCGCCGTTCGCGCCGACCTGCTCGAGCAGGTCCGCCACGAAGACCTCGTCGTTCACCGGCACCACCGCCAGGGCGTCACCGGCCGCGTACTCGATCCCCGAGTCGCCGAGGTCGAACTCGTAGTGCCGGATCTCCTTCGCGCTGCGCGGCGAGGAGAGCAGCCGGTTCTCGACCAGGCGCGACGGGTACGGGTTGCGCTTGTTCCACTGCGACCCCGGCCGGGAGGCACGGCTCGCGCCCGCCCCGCCGGTCGCGGCTGCACCGTCGCCGGTGCCACCGCCCGTGGCAGCGTCGGGTGCAGCCGTCGCGCCGGTCTCGGCGGCCAGGCGGTCGAGGACCGCAGCGGTCCACAGTGCGGCCGCGTCCTCGAAGTCGACGTCGCAGTCCACGCGGTCGTGGACCCGCGTCGCGCCGAGCTGCTCGAAGCGGGTGTCGAGGAGCTTGCCGGCCTGGCAGAACTCGTCGTAGCTCGTGTCACCGAGCCCGAGGACGGCGTACTGCAGCCCCTCGAGCCGCGGCACCGTGCTGGCCTGGATCGCGTCCCAGAACAGGCCGGCGTTGTCGGGCATCTCGCCCTCGCCGTAGGTCGAGGTGACGACGAGCACGTGCGACATCTCGGCGAGCTGCTCGGGCGTGACGGCGTCGAGCGCGCTGGAACGGCCACCGAGCCCGCGGGCCCTTGCGCCGGCGACGAGCTCGTCGGCCAGGAACTCGGCGTTGCCGGTCTGGGTGCCGAAGAGCACGTCGATCGTCGTCGTGGGCGCGCTGGCCGCGACCTTCTTGCCGGCGGCGGCGATGCCCGCGATGAACCCGGCGAGCCAGGACTCTTGGGCGGCGGAGAACGGTGCGTCGACGGGGATCAGCGACCCGGTCGGGGGGAGCAGGCTCACGCGGTCACCGCCTCGGTCGGCGCCTGCGGTGCACGGCGCGCGATGTCCTCGAGCGCCGCGGTCGCGAGCAGCTCGTCGAAGCGTGCCTCGCGGACGCGGCCGTCGTTCAGGGCGTTCTGGTGCATGATCCACCCCGCGGTGCCCGGCGCGTCCATGCTGCGGTTGTTCCGCTGGGTGAGCGCGCGCTTGTAGTCGTCGAGCCGCTTGATCGCGATCAGGGTCGCGAGCTGGTCGTCGGCGAATCGGTCGAGCGTGCCGCGCAGGTACTTCACGACGCGCTGCTTGACGGAGAAGTCCTCGGTGAGCACGAGGTTCTTGACGGCCTCGGCGACCCGCGGGTCGGCGGCACCGGACGCGCCGGGGACGCGCTCGAGGGCGACGTCCTGGGCGACCCCGAGCACGGTGTACGACGACAGCAGCGAGAACATGTCCTCGCCCTGGTCGCCGAGCGCCGGGGCACGGCCGTCGAGCACCGTGCGCTGGTCGCGGTAGTCGAGCTTGAACGCGCGGAGCTTGTCGGTGGCGATCGAGGTCGCGAGCTCGTCGAGGAGCTCCGGCCGGGTCGCCGCCGCCAGGATCTCGCCGGCGTCCTGCGTGAGCAGCAGGGCGCGGGGCATGCCGACGAACACGTGTGCGCGCGCGGTGTCCCACTCGGCGAGCAGCCGCTCGGCCAGGGCCGAACCGGTCGCCTCGAGGTGCCACTCGAGCAGCAGGCGGGCGGCGGCCTCGTGGAACGCACCGCGCTCGGTGTCGGTGACGGGGAACACCAGGAGCGAGTCGGTGCTGGCACGCTCGGCGACCTGGCCGGACGGGTCGTACTGGTACAGGAACCCGCCGGACATGCCGTTGCCGAGGCCCTTGCCGAACGCGCCGAGGTTGAACACGGCACCGCCAGTCATGTACTCGCAGCCGAAGTCGCCGAGGCCCTCGACGACGGCGGTCGCGCCGGAGTTGCGGACGGCGAACCGGTCGCCGGCCTCGCCCTCGACGAAGGTGCGGCCGCCGGTGGCCCCGAAGAGCGCGAAGTTGCCGACCAGCACGTTGCCGCCCTGTTCGGCACTGCCGCCACCGGGGGCACGGACGATGATCCGTCCGCCGCTCTGGCTCTTGCCGACGCCGTCGTTCGCGGTGCCGGTGTGCTCGAGCACGACGCCGTCGTTGTTGAAGACGCCGTAGGACTGCCCGGCTGATCCCTGCGTGCGGATCGTGACCGCGCCGTCCACCAGCCGGCGGCGTCCGCGGTCGTCCGTCGTCACGGCGGGCAGGCCCTGTACGTCCTCGGCGCGGAGCTCGTGGTTGAGCAGGCGCTCGAGGTCGATGCCGAGCTGGCCGCCGACCGACTTGTCGCTGTTGCCGAGCAGGACGCCGTGCACGAGCACGTGCTCCTGCGCGTGGTCGATGAGGGCGGTGCGGACGCGCTCGAACAGGGCGTCGTCGGTGTGGAAGTCCTTCTCCAGGTACTCCGGGTCGGTGACGACCTTCTCGGGCACCTGGGCGAGCAGGGCGCGGGCGTCGAGCCGGCCCACGCTCGCCGGGTGGTCGAGGAGCTGCAGCAGGTCGGTCCGGCCGCGGGCCTCGCGCAGGGAGCGCAGGCCGAGCCGGGCCAGGATCTGCCGCACGTCGTGGGCGATGTTGAGCAGGTACTGCGCGAGCGCGCGGGGGTCGCCCTCGAACGCCTCGGCGTTCGTGGTCAGGCCCGCCGGGCACTTCACGTTGCAGTTCTTCGCCATCACGCAGCCGAGCATCATGAGCGCGGTCGTGCCGAACTCGAAGCTGTCACCGCCGAGCAGGGCGCTGGTGACGACGTCGCTGCCGGTCTGGTGCGCACCCGAGCAGCGGAGCGTGACCTTCTGGCGCAGGCCGTTCGCGACCAGGGCCTGGTGCACCTCGGCCACGCCGATCTCCGCGGAGCGGCCGGCGTACTTCAGGCTCGTGACGGCCGCGGCCCCGGTGCCGCCGGTGTTGCCCGCGACGTTGATCACGTCGGCGCCGGCCTTCGCGACACCGACCGCGATGGTGCCGATGCCCTCGGACGAGACGAGCTTCACGATCACCCGGACGCGGGCGGCCTTGCAGTCGTGGATGAGCTGCGCGAGGTCCTCGATCGAGTACGTGTCGTGGTGCGGCGGCGGCGAGATCAGCTCGACGCCGGGCGTGCCCCCACGGGCCGCGGCGATGTCCACCGTGACCTTGGGTGCGGGCAGCTGGCCACCCTCGCCGGGCTTCGCACCCTGGCCGATCTTGATCTCGAGCTCCTCGAGCATGGGGTCGGCGAGGTAGCCGGCCCAGATGCCGAACCGGCCCGAGGCGAACTGCTTGATGCGCGAGCCGCGGATGGTGCCGTAGCGGGAGTGGTGCTCGCCGCCCTCACCGCTGTTCGACATGCCGCCGACCATGTTCGTGCCGTGCGCGACGGCCTCGTGGGCGGTGGCGACGAGCGCGCCGTGGCTCATCGCGCCGGACGCCAGGGTCCGGGTGATCTCGTGGGCCGGCTGCACCTCGTCGAGCTCGACGCTCGCCGGGGCGCTCTGCAGCAGCGCGAGCAGCGCGACGGCCGCACCGGTGGCGCGGAGCGTCACCTGGGTGTCGTCGACGGCGTCGACGTCGATCTGCCCCGGGTGGAGCAACGCGAGGCCGTCTGCCAGGGCTGTGTGGCGCAGTGCACCCGTGGTCCCCGTCGACGTGAGCTCCAGGCGGAACCGCTCCGTTCCTCCAGGCAGGTCCTGGTCGTCCGACGGACGCGAGCCGGAGAGCCCGCGCACGGTGACGCTGGCGTTGCCGCTCGTCGAGAAACGACCGAGCTCGCGCGCGAAGTCCTCGGCCGTGTCGATGCCCGTGACGTCCGCGGGCAGGGCGAGCACGTCGCGGAGCGCGGCGGGGCGGCGGGACCGCTCGTCGTGCGTGGTCTGCAGGAACGTGACGTAGCCCGGCGTGATGCGGTGCGCGTCGATCTCGGCCTCGCTGAGGCGGTCGTACCCGGTGTTCCGGTACGCGGCGTCGGTGATGCCGAACGAGTCGTCGAGCTGGCGGAGCGTGAGCAGCCGCAGCGCGTCCGAGTCGCCGGAGCGCTCGAAGGCCGGGCGCTCCTCGGTCATGCCGCCGAACCCGCGGACGCTCGCGACGCCGAACGAGTGGCCGGCGCCGTCGGAGCGTTCCTTGAACAGGCCGAGGAGCGGGACCTGACCCTCGGACGCCACCGAACGGGCACGCTCGTGCCAGTCCGTCGCCGCCTGGGCGATGCGCACGAAGCCGACGCCGCCGACCGGGGCCTGCATGTGCGGGAAGACCCGTGCGAGCACGTCGTCGCCGGTGTCGAGGTAGTTCGGCTCGAAGAACTCGCCGCCGATGTAGCTCTCGGCGGTGCACAGGCCGACGCGGCCCATGGTCTTCGCCAGGGCCTTCTCGGCGGCCTTGCGGAACTGCTTGAGTGCCAGGTCGGTCGCGGTCAGCTCACCGGCGGGTGCGGGCGCGGCGGGGTACTTCTCCTCCGCACGCAGCCGTGCGCTCAAGCTGTACACAGCGGCGGCACCGAAGCCGAGCGCGGTCGCGACGTGGTGTGACGATGGCAGCTGACCGCTCTCCGCGACGACGGACACCCGCAGGCGCAGACCGGTCTCGATGAGTCGCTGGTTGACGGCCGCCACGGCCAGGATCACGGGAAGGGGCGCATGGGTCGACGACACCTCGCGGTCGGTTACGACCGCGATCCCACCACCACGCGACGCGAACGCCTCGATCGCGTCGCACAGGGCGTCCAGTGCGCCGCGCATCGCGTCGGCGTTCGCCTGCTCGTCGGCGGGCACCGGCACGTAGAGCATGTCGAAGCGCTCGAGCGGCACGATGTCCTGGTCACGCAGCCGCACCATGTCCAGGTGCCCCAGGATCGGCGACTGCACGACGAGCTGCCGGCCTGTTGTGCCGGTGCCGTCCGGCTTGGCGCCGAGTGCGACGCGCATCGACATGCCGTCGGCTTCGCGGATCGAGTCGAGCGGCGGGTTCGTCACCTGGGCGAAGCGCTGCGAGAAGTACTTCGCCATGCCGCCCTCGGTGTCGCTCAGGGCGTTGATCGCGTTGCCGTAGCCCATCGCCGAGATGCGCTCCGACCCGTTCTGCAGCATCGGGTCGAGCATGAACCGGAAGCTCTCCTGGTTCAGCGAGTACGCGACGTACCGGCCCGCGAGCGACAGGTCGCCGTCGTAGCCCAGGGTGTTCCTGGTGCGCTCGTAGGCGGGCGCGGGCAGGTCGTCCAGGTTCACGCGGGCCGCGTCGAGCAGGGTGCCGTAGTCACGGCGGGCCGCGAGCATGCGCAGCACCTCGCCGGTGCGCATGCGGGATCCGGTGCGGTGGTCGACGACGAGCATGCCGCCGGCCTCGATGCGGCCGCGGTGCACGACCTCGTCGGCGGCGAACTCGACCTGGCCCGCCTCGGACGACACCATCAGGTACTCGGCCGTCTCGACGGTGCGCAGCGGGCGCAGGCCCAGGCGGTCCAACCGGGCACCGACGACGTCGCCGTCGCTGAAGATCACGGCCGCGGGGCCGTCGTTCTTCTCCTCGTACAGCGAGAAGTACTCGAGCATGTCCCGGACGTCGGAGGTCAGGGTGCGGTCGTTCTCCCACGCCGGGGGCATGAGCGAGACGACGGCCTCGACGATCTCGAGCCCGTCGTCGAACACACGGCTCTGCAGGGTCTGGTCGAGCCGGCTCGAGTCCGACTGCCCGGGCGGACGCACGATGCTCCGGGTGCGCGCACGCGCGAGCGCCTCGTCCGACAGCCGGTTCTTCCGGTCGGTGTTCAGCTCGCCGTTGTGCGCCATCAGGCGGAACGGCTGCGCCATCGTCGGGTGCGGCTCGGTGTTCGTCGAGAACCGGGTGTGGAAGTACAGCGTCCGCACCGAGTGCCGGGGGTCACGCAGGTCGGTGAAGTACCCGATCACCTCGCCGGAGTTCAGCCGGCCCTTCAGGATCTGGGTCCGGGCGCTGAGTGACAGCGGGTACAGGGCGGCGTGCTCGGCACGCTCGGCGGCGGCCTGGGCGTAGGACACGGCCTCGATGGCGAGCAGGGCACGGTTCGCGGCGGCGTCGACCTCGGTGCGGTCCCAGTCGGACGGTGCACGGAAGACCCACTGCACGATCGGCAGCTGGTACTGCTCGGCCTCGGGGCGCGCGACCGAGTGGTCGACCGGGACGTCACGGACCAGCAGCAGCTCGAAGCCCTCGGCCGCGATGGCGTCCGAGACCGTCTGCTGGGCCCGGGTGCGCTCGTCGGCGCCGTCCGCGCCGGTGCCACTCGGCACGAAGCAGTTCGCGACGCCGAAGTGCCCGGCGCGCAGCTGCTGGCCGGTGATGGCGCTGAAGAACTCCACCGACAGGTCGATGCTGACGCCCGCGCCGTCACCGACACCCTCGGCGGACTTGCCGCCGCGGTGCGGGATGGAGCACAGCGCTTCGTCGCCCTTGCGGATGACGTCGTGGCTCGGCGTCCCGTCGAGACGGGTGATGAAACCGACGCCGCAATCGCTCGATTCGCGGGCAGGGTCGTAGAGACCGAAGGGTGTGGGGTTCACGTGCGGGTCCAGTGGGGCGTTGCCGGCAGCGGACGGCGCGGGCTGCATCGATGGAGCGCTCGCCGCGGGCAGACCGATGGTGGCAGTCGGGCCCTGTGGGGTGGTGGTGCGGTAGGGCGATGCTACGGCTTGGTATACCGACCGTGCAACACGGGTGGTCCGGGCGTGTGACGGGGTCGCACCGTGCGGGTCTGTTCGGCTGGTGCGAGGTTGCACGCTCGGTGCGAGTTCGTAGCGCTGCACGGAGCGTGCAACCTCGCACGGGATGGCCGACGCCGCACGGTGCGGCGTGCCGCGGGCGCCGTGCAACCTCGCACCGGGTGGGTGACCCGGCACGGTGTCAGGCCGCTCGCTCACCGGTCCGGTCGCTCACCGCGATCGGCTCCGTGACCGCCGTGCTCGCGTCGGCGGCGGGGGTCGTCCCGGGGCGGACGAGCTCCGGGTGACGGCGGCCGGTGCGGAACACCCACGCCTTGAAGAGCACGAAGCGCACGCACGTCGCGAACAGGTTCGCGGCCGTCAGCACGAGGATCTCCGTGCCGTGCGAGGCTCCCGGCGTCGTGCTGTGCAGCACCACGAGCGACCCCGACGTGATCGCCCAGGCGACGCCGAAGACCACCAGCCCCTGCACGTGGTGTCGCCCGGCTCCGGCGCGGCCCCGCACGCCGAACGTGAACCGCCGGTTGAGGGCGGTGTTGCCGATCGCCGTCAGCAGCAGGGCCAGGAAGTCCGCGGTCTGCGCTCCGATCGCCGGCCGGAACAGCGCGTAGAGCACGGCGAACGCCACCGTGGAGAGCACCCCGATCGCCCCGAACCGCAGCAGCTGCCCGAGGAACCCGACGTGCGGTGGGGTGAAGGGGCGGCGGCCGATCGCCTCGTACACGGCGCCGATGGGAACCCGACCCGTGGCGATGCCCCGCGAGACGCGCCACATGCCCTTCAGGTCCGCGGTCGCGGTCGACGCGATGTGCACCGACGAGTTGACGTCGTCGACCCAGTCCACCGGGACCTCGTGGATGCGCAGTCCGGCGTGCTCGGCCAGCACCAGCATCTCGGTGTCGAAGAACCACGCGTCGTCCTCGCAGAGCGGCAGCAGGTGGTCGGCCGCGCGCTTGGTGACGGCCTTGAAGCCGCACTGCGCGTCGGAGAACGACACCCCCATCGTGGACCGGAGCAACAGGTTGTACGAGCGGGAGATGAACTCGCGCTTGCTGCCCCGCACCACCCGCGACGAATCCGCCAGCCGCGTCCCGATCGCCAGGTCCGAGTGCCCGGAGAGCAGCGGCGCGACGAGCGGCTCGAGGGCCGCCAGATCCGTCGACAGGTCCTCGTCGACGTACACGAGCACCGTCGCCGGGGACGCGGCCCACACGGCCTTGAGCGCACGACCCCGGCCCTTCTCGGGCAGGTGGACCGCGTGCACGCCGGGGAGCATCGCCGCGAGGTCGTCGGCGATCCGCTCGGTGTCATCGGTCGAGGCGTTGTCCGCGATCGTGATGCGCCACGAGTGGTGCAACGACGTCCGGCAGAACGTGTGCAGCCGCCGCACGTGGGCGGCGAGTGTGTCCTGCTCGTCGTAGCAGGGGACGACGATGTCGATGTCGAGGGGCTGGTCGGTCTCCGTCATGCCGCTCATGCTCGGGAGCCCGGCTACGGGGGCCGGAGCAGGGCCCTGTGTCCGGGGTAAGAACGAACACCACGTGAACGCAGCGGACACGACACCTGTTGTCCGGATACGTTCGACGCACGATGACGACCGAGCGCGACGACGCACGACGGACGGCCGTGCTGCTCCCGGGGGAGCGGCTGGGTCTGGCGCTCGACGAGCGGTGCCCCGAGTTCACCGAGCTGCTGCTCGCGCCACCGTTGCACGGCATCCGTCCGGACGGACACGACTGGCTCCGGCGGCGCTACGAGCAGATCGTCCCGCTCGTGCTCCCTGCAGCGCTGCGGGCGGTCGAGCACGGTGAGCCGCTCGACCCCGACTGCCTCGTCCGGCTGCGCGAGGTCGCCGCCGCCAGTGCCGGTGATCCGCACGTCGACGTGTCGGTCGTGCTCCGCGGCGCCCTGCCCGCCATCCGCGTCTTCGCGCTCGTCATGCACACGGCCACCCGCGAGCACGCGACGACGATCGACCACGCGGGGCGGACGATGCTCGCGATGAGCCGGGCGTCGCTCGTGGCGCACGAGCTCGGCTCCTGCTGGGCCGAGGCTTGGGCGCAGCAGCGTGGCGGTCCGTCAGAGGACGCCGCGGCACCGCTCGGCACCGACGACATCGACCTGGTGGCGTCCGCGCCCGGCCTGGACGAGACCGAGGAACGGATGCTCGCGCTCGCCGCCAGCGGGCTCTCGAACGACGCCATCGCCAAGGAGACCGCCTACAGCCGGCAGGCCGTCGCCTGGCACCTCGGGCGGCTCATGAAGTCGTGGAAGGCGCCGAACCGGACGGCGCTGGTGTCGGTCGCCTTCGTCCGGGGCTGGATCCGGTCGCGGCGCCAGCTCGGCCTGGCGGCGGGGACCCGGCCGTTGGGGATCGAAGCACCGCCGGCGCACGACGACGCCCCCTGAGACCGGGGTCCCAGGGGGCGTCGTCCGCCGGAGCCGGAGTCAGCCGCCGTTGACGTGGATGACGTTGTCGATGCGCTCGATGTTGCCGAACACACCCCAGTTCAGCCAGCCGCCGTCACCGTTGTTGGTGACCTTGCCGGGGCCCTTGAACCAGTAGATGACGTAGTTGCCGCCCTTGATGTCGATCGACTGGGCATCGGCGACGTCGCCCTCGACGGTGATGTCCTGGTTCTTGTTGACCACCGCGACGGTGAGGCGGTCGGGGTTGCCGACGTTCCAGTACCCGACGTCGAGTGCCGCCTGCACGGCACCGCCGCGGTCGCTCTGGTCGTTGACGGCGTCCTTGATCGCGTTGACGATCGCGACCGGGTCGAGGTTGACGTTGACGCTGCCCCCGACGGACGACGAGGTGCTGGGCGCGGGCTCGGCGGCCTGCGCAGGGGCTGCGACGAACGCCCCGGCGATGACGGCGCCACCGAGGGCGGTGCCGGCGAGGAGCTTCACGGACTTGCGCTTGAACGAGTTCATGATCGTGTTTCCCATCTCTGCAGTGGTGACCCGTTCGGGTCGTCTTGCTCGGACAAGACCCAGCCTGCGGGCGCTCCGCCACGGATGCACGCGATCGGGTTCGACGTTGGTCGATCGTCTGACGATCCGGACCGCGCACGACTTTCGTGCTCAACGACACCGCACGCGGCCAGTGGTGCGTGAGGTGTCGCGGGCGCGTGAGCACGCGTCCGAGCGCCTGACGAGCGGTTCAGCGGGGCAGCAGGATCTGCACGATCGCGACGACCACGAGCGCTGCGATCGGGACGCCCGCGATCCACACGCCCGCCCGCATCTGCGTCCGGCGGATCGTGGGGGCTGCGTGCGATGACCGTGCGAACTCGGTCGCGGCCACGAGCTCCGGCGCCGCGGCGGGCGGTGCGGGCTCGGGTTGGGGCCGGTCGTCCTCGAACGCCGGGACCTCGACCACCAGGTCGGCGGGGTCCGGACGGCCGGGCAGCTTGTCGTACGCGTTCGTCACGGGGCCTCCTCGTCCGACGTTCTCCGACCAGTATGCGACCCCGTGCCCGTGCCCACGCCCACGCCGACGGCAGCGGCAGGCAGGTCCACCGTGAACGCCGTCCGTCCCGGCTCCGACGAGACCCGGACGCTGCCGCCGTGCGCCAGGACCACCGCTCGGACGATCGCGAGCCCGAGGCCACTCGTCCCCTGCCCCGGCGAACGCGTCCGCGAGGCCTCGCCCCTGGTGAAGCGGTCGAACAGGGTGGGCAGGGTCTCCGTGGGGATCGGCGGCCCGTCGTTCGCCACGACGAAGCGCGCCACGGAGCCACCGGCCCCGTGGCCCTCGTCGACGCCGTCCAACGCCTGCAACGACACCACCACGGTCGTGCCGACGGGTGTGTGCGTCCGCGCGTTCGCGAGCAGGTTCGTCACCACGCGGCGCAGTCGTGCGGTGTCCCCGGGCACCACGAGCGGGTGGTCGTCGACGACCTGCAGCGTCCACCGGTGCTCCGGCGCGGTGGCGCGGGCGTCCATCGTGGCCTCGACGACGAGCGAGGTGAGGTCGACGGGCTCGGGCACGATCGGTGGCGCGGTGCCGAGGGCCGAGGCGTCGAGCCGCGCGAGCAGCAGCAGCTCGTCGACGAGCTCGCCCATCCGGAGGGCCTCCTGCCCGATCCGGTCGACGTTCCGGTGGATGGCGTCGAGGTCCGACGAGCCCGCGGTCAGCTCGGCGTAGGCGCGCACGGTCGCGATCGGCGTGCGGAGTTCGTGCGACGCGTCGGCGACGAAGGTGCGCATGCCCGCCTCGGCGTCGCGTCGGACCGTCAGGGCCCGGGCGACGTGGCCGAGCAGGCGGTTCAGTGCGGTGCCGACCTGGCCGACCTCGCGGTTGGCTGTCAGGTCGGCGTCGGCGACCCGCACGGGGATGTCCGTGTCGCCGCGCTCCAGGTCGAGTGCCGTGACGTCCGAGGCCACGGACGCGACGCGCTCGAGCGGTCGCAGGGACCGTCGCACGAGCAGCGCGAGTGCCCAGGCGGCGACCACCAGGCCGAGCACCGTGACGATCCCGATCACGAGCAGCAGGCGCGCGATCGCGGCGTTCAGGTCGCCGAGCGGCAGGGCCGTGACGAACACGTCGCCGTCGTGCCCGACCGCCTGCACCCGGTAGGCGCCGAGGGGTCCGAGGTCGATCGTCGCGGGGTCCGCGCCGATGTCGACCGCGGTGAGCGTCTTCCGTTGCGCCGACGCCAGCCCGTGCTGGTCTCCGTCGCTGTCGGTGTACCCGCCGAGCACGACGGTGCCGTCCCGCACGATCGCGACGACCGTGCCGGCGGACTGCCCGGGTGCACCGATGAAGGCGTTGTCGGGATCCGGACGATCCGACGACGACGAGGATGACGACGAGGACGACGACCCGGGCGGCGGTCCGATGGGCGCGTCCGCGCCGTCCCGTCCGCCGACGGTCCGGTTCGCGGCCGTCGACAGTTCCGCGTCCAGCCGGTCGACCAGGTACCCCCGGAACGCGACGACGGTCACCGCCCCCACGACGACGTTCGTCGCCACGAGCAACAGCGCGACGGCCGCCACGACCCGCCACCGCAACGACGGCACCCGTCCGGCGCCGGGGCGGCCGTGACGGTGGGGAGAGGCCCGGATCACCCTCGCCGATCGGCTCACGTCGTCGGCCGCAACACGTACCCCGCCCCGCGGACGGTCTGCAGCATCGGCTCGCGCCCGACGTCGAGCTTCTTCCGCAGGTACGACACGTACATGTCCACCAGGTTCGACGACGTGCCGAAGTCCATGCCCCACACGCTCGCCAGCAGCTGCTCGCGGGACAGCACCCGGTTGGCGTTCCGTGCCAGGTGCCGCAGCAGTTCGTACTCGGTCGGCGTGAGTTCGATCGGGTCCCCGTCGCGGCTGACCGTGCGGGCGTCCTCGTCGAGCCGCAGGTCGCCGACCACGAGCTCGGTGCTCGCCCCGGCTGCGGCGACCCTGGCCGAGGTACGCGCCAGGATCCGCGCACGGACGAGCAGCTCCTCGATGCCGAAGGGCTTGGTCAGGTAGTCGTCGCCGCCGCCGGTCAGCCCGGCGAGCCGGTCCTCGGGGGCGTCGCGTGCGGTGAGGAACAGCACCCGGACGCCGTCGCGGGCGTCGCGGAGCCGTTCGAGCACCTCGAACCCGTCGATGTCGGGCAGCATCACGTCGAGCACGATGACGTCGGGCTGGAACTCCCGGGCCGCGAACAGCACGTCGCGACCACGGTGCACGGACCGCACGGCCCAGCCGTCGCCCGCGAACGCCAGGGCGACGGCATCGGCCAGGGCGTGCTCGTCGTCGACGACGAGGGCGCGGACGGGGGAGCCGTCGGTGCGCTGCAGCGGGTGGCCGGGCATGTCCCGGAGCCTATCCACCGCGCCCCCGTCGCCGGTCACTCCGTGCTGCTCAGGTCGTAGACGGTCTGGCCGCCGACCGTCGTCGACCCGTAGTTCGCCGCGACCCACTCCTGGATCGCCGACGCGGTCGAGGATCCGCCGCCCATCCCACCGCCGGAGCCGGACGAGACGTAGTACCCGATGTCGCCGTCGGCGACGGCGGCCTTGAACTGCGCGAGCGTCGGAGCCGGGTCGCTCGACCAGCCGCCGATCGCCATCACGGCGGTGTCGGTGTCGAGTTCGAGCTGCGCGGCCGACTGCGATCCGTTCACCGCGGCCGCCCACTTCGCGTCGGATGTCTCGAGCAGCTTCCGCAGCGCCGACGAGGTCGACGTGCCGCCGCCTGTGCCACCACCCCCGGCCTGGAGGCCCGTGCCCGACCCCGCCTCGGCGCCCGCGCCGTCGGATCCCTCCGTCGTACCGCCCGGTGCCTGCCCGGTGGCGCCTTCCGGCGCCTCGCCGGAAGCGCCCTCCGGCGGTGTCCCGCCGGGACCCTGCTGGGAGTCGGACGTGCCGTCGGAGCCGCCGTCGTCGGAACCGGAGGCCGGTCCACCCGGTCCATCCGTGCCTCCCGGCATGCCACCGGTGCCACCGCCGCCCGTCCCACCGGAGCTGCTGCCCGCCGGACCGACGCTCGGGATCGAACCGGAGTGCGCGACGGTCGTCGTGGCGAGGGCGTAGGCGGTGGTGCCGGACAGCCCGAACAGGGTGCCGGCGAGGACGCCGACCGTGACGAGCCTGCGCAGCGACGGCACACTGCCGATGACGATCAGTGCCGCGGACAGCAGCCCACCGGCGAGCATCACCCAGCGGAGCCACGGCAGCCACGTCGGGTTCTCGTTCAGCAGGCACCAGCCCCAGAACGCGGTGACGCCGATCATCGCGGCGAGGCCGAGGCGGCCGAGGAAGCGGGCTCGTGCGTGCCAGAGCAGGGCGCCGCCGGTGCCGACGAGTCCGGCGATCGCCGGGGCGAGGGCGACCGTGTAGTACGGGTGGATCGTGCCGGACATGTACGAGAACACCAGGCCGGTGACCAGGAGCCACCCGCCCCACAGGACGAGCCCGGCACGGGCGGGGTCGGCCAGGTGCCGGCGGCCGATGACGACCAGGCCGACGACCAGGGCGATGAGCGCCGCGGGCAGGAGCCACGAGATCTCGAGCCCCATCTCGGACGAGAACAGCCGGTTCAGGCCCGTCGAGCCACCGAAGGAGCCACCCGCGGTACCGCCGGTCGTGCCGCCGCCTCCGCCGCCGTTGCCCGAGCCTCCGAAGATCCGGCCGAGGCCGTTGTAGCCGAACACCAGGTCGAGCACGGTGTTGTTCGTCGAACCGCCGATGTAGGGGCGGGACTCGGCGGGCCAGAGCCACACGGCGACGACCCACCAGCCGGCGGCCACCACGAGGGAGCCGGCCGCGACGAGCAGGCCGATCACCCGCCGGCCCCAGCCGGTGCGGGCGGCGAACAGGTAGACGAGGCCGAAGGCGGGCAGGACGAGCAGGCCCTGCAGCATCTTCGTCAGAAACGCGAACCCGAGGGCGACCCCGGCGAGCGCGATCCACTTCCAGCTGCCCCTCGGCAGCGCCCGCACCGTGCAGTACGCCCCGGCGGTCATCAGCAGGACGAGCAGGGCGTCCGGGTTGTCGAACCGGAACATCAGCGCCGCCGCCGGGGTCGCTGCGACGACGAAGCCCGCGAGCAGGGCGCCGACGTTCGCGGTGGTGGCGCCGAGTCGGGCCAGGGTGCGGCGGACCGTGCCCCAGACCAGGGCGACGGAGCCAACGGCCATCAGCGCCTGGGGGAGCAGCAGGCTGGTGCTCGAGAAGCCGAACAGCCGGGCCGACAGCACCATCACCCAGAGTGAGGCGGGTGGTTTGTCGACGGTGATGAAGTTCGACGAGTCGAGGGAGCCGAAGAAGAACGCCTCCCACGACTTCGTGCCGGCCTGCACGGCGGCGGCGTAGAAGCTGTTGGCGTACCCGGAGACGCTGAGGTCCCACAGGTACACCACGGCGGTCACGGTGAGGAGCGCCCAGAACGCGGGCCGGAGCCAGCGGGCGTCCTCGCGCTCGCCGAGGAACAGCCGGGCGAGGGGCGGGCGGCGCCGATCCCGCGCGGCACTGCGCGCGGGGTCGCGTCGGTCGGTCACGGGTACCGGGTAGGTGGTCATGTCGATGAGCATCCGGGGCGTTCCCCGACTGCTGCACTGTGCCGGCTGTGGGCGAGCTAAGGACGCACGGTGCGAGGTTGGCCGGCGGGGAGGGCGCGGACGGCGCGGGCGCACGGTGCGCTGTCGTCCGGTCCGTGCGGGGTCGCCTGCTCGGTGCGCGGTTGTAGCGCTGCACGGGGCGGGCAACCTCGCACGGGGTGAGCGAGGCCGCACGGTGCGCCGCTGGCACCCGGGTGGGCAACCTCGCACGATGTGAGCGAGGCCGCACGGTGCGCCGCTGGCACCGGGGTGGGCAACCTCGCACGGTGTGAGCGAGGCCGCACGGTGCGAGGGGTCAGGCGTACCGCTGCGCCGCCCGGAGCGCGGCCCCGGTGTACGAGCCGCCGAACAGGAACACGTGCAGCAGCAACGGCGCGAGCTGGTGGAGTTCGACGCGCTCCTGCCCGCCGTCGGCCAGCCGTGACTCCCGGTCGTAGGCGGCGAGCACCGTCTCGAGCCGGGGCAGCCCGAACAGCCCGAGCAGCGCCAGGTCGGTCTCCGCGTGCCCGCCGTGCGCGATCGGGTCGATGAGCACGGCGCCGGTGGGTTCGGACGAGTCCGTCGGCCAGAGGACGTTGCCGGCCCACAGGTCACCGTGCAGACGAGCGGGGCGGTCCCCGACGAGCGCGGGCTGCGGTGAACCGAGGGTGCCGTCCTGTACCCGCGACGCGACCCGCTCGAACACGGCGGCCTCGGCATGGTCGAACCCGCCGGCGTCGACGATCCGGCGGACGAAGTCCAAGATCCGGTACTCGGCGAAGAACTCGCCCCAGGTCGCCGGTGCCTGTTCGGCTGCGACGAACGGCGTGCGCGAACGGCCCATCCGCAGCGCCGCTCCTCGGGTCCAGCCGGTGGGAGGTGCGCCCCAGTGGTCGGCACCGGCGGCGTGCGTGTGGGCGAGCGATCGGCCGAACCGCTCGGCCTGGGCGGTGGTGGGGGAGCCGTCGGAGATCAGTTCGAGGTCGAGCACGGTCGGACTCGGGCGCCCGAGCACGCGGGCGATGCGGGTGCCGCCGGCGTCCTCGGCCTCGGCGAGCCAGGCGAGCCCTGCGGCCTCGGCTGCCGCTTCGTCCGCGGTGGTGAACGTCTTCACGTGCGTCTCGGCCATCGGTCCATCCTGCCGAGCGGACATCGCCGACCGTTCAGACGACGCTCACCCGGTCACCCGGTGGGCTGTCCCCACCCCGTCCCGCCCCGCCGCGCCGCGTGCACGACGAGCGCGAGCTGCACCCGGTTCTCGACGCCGAACTTCTCGTACACGTGCCCGACGTGCGTCTTCACGGTGGCCAGGCCCACGTACAGGTCGGCGGCGATCTGCGCGTTCGACGCCCCGTTGGCCACGGCGAGCGCGACCTCCCGCTCGCGCTCGGTCAGCAGGGCGAGCAGTCGACGTTCCTCGGCACCGTCCGCGGTGGCGCCGCCCGTTCCACCGGCCGCGGGGCCCGAGCGTGGCCCGGCGGCGAACGCGATCACCCGGTCGAGCACCGAGGGGGACAGGATCGAGCGCCCGGACGCCACGGTCCGTACGGCCTGCACGAGTTCGTGCGGCGGGGTGTCCTTGAGCAGGAACCCACGGGCGCCCACCTGCAGCGCCCCGAGCACGAGGTCGTCCCCCTCGAACGTGGTCAGCACCAGGACGGCCAGGTCGGGCCGCCGTCGCAGTTCGCGTTCGGTGGCGACGAGTCCGTCGCACCGGGGCATCCGGATGTCCATGAGCACGACGTCGGGCGCGGTCGCGGCGATGACGCCCTCGGCTTCGAGCCCGTCGCCCGCTTCGCCCACGACCACCAGACCGTCGTCGCCGCTGAGCAGCATGCGGAGCCCGACGCGGACGAGCTGGTCGTCGTCGACCAGGACGACCCGGACGGGAGCGGTCACGGCGTCCACGGCAGCACCGCCTCGACCACGTGCACGCGTCCGTCGTCGCTGCCGGCACGGAAGCTCCCGCCGACGAGTCGAGCGCGTTCGGCGAGCCCGCGCAGACCGTGCCCCGCGACGGAGCCGGCGGCGTGCCCGGCACCCTGCCCGGCGGCGTCGGCGTTCGTGCGCGCTGGCTCGTCGGTCAGCGTGTTCGACACCACCACCCGGATCGCCGGACCGCCGACGGTCTCGACCACCACGTCGACGGGCTGTCCGGGGGCGTGCCGACGGGCGTTCGTCAGCGCCTCCTGCACGATGCGGTACGCATGTCGCCCGACGGCGGTCGGCACCGCCGCGGCGTCGGAGTCGACGCGCGCCCGGACGGTCGCGCCCCCGGAACGGGCCTGGTCGAGCAGGGCGGGCAGGTCGACGAGTGTCGGCTGCGGAGGCGCGGTGCCGGTCACCTCGTCGCCGGCGTTCGCGGCCGGGTCGCGCAGCACCCCGAGCACGTCGCGCAGGTCGGTGAGCGCGGAGTGCGCCTCGGCCCGCACGACCCCGGCCGCTGCGGCTGTCTCATCCGGGGTGAGCCCCGGGCCGCGGTACTCGAGTGCGCCGGCGTGCAGCGCGACGAGGGAGAGCCGGTGGCCCAGGACGTCGTGCATCTCGCGGGCGATGTGGGCGCGTTCCTGCTCGCGGGCGCGGTCCTCGCGCAGCTGCTGGTCGCGCTCGAGCAGGTCCGCGCGCTCGCGCAGGGAGAGCAGGAGCGCCCGGCGCTGCCCGATCCCGATGCCGATCGCGACGAGCAGGGCGATGCTGACGGTGCCTGCGAGCACGATCTGCCAGAACGGCACGGATTGGTCGGGGGCAAGGACGACGTCGTAGAGCACGGTGGCGCCGAGCAGCACCGCACCGACGACGGCGATCTCGACGGCACGGCGCCGGGTGGCGAGCGAGACCGTCGCGATCGCGGCCGACCCGACCGCCAGCGTCGACACCGAGCTGAGGGCACCGATGACGACCGTGACCACGAGCGGTGCCCGGTGCCGGAACGGCAGCAGGACGAGGGCGACCAGGCCCGCTCCCATGTCCCCGAGGATCAGGGCGCCGACGTGCAGGTCGCTCCAGCCGCGGGTGTCCGTCGTCGGCCACACCAGACCGGCGGTGAACAGCCCGGTCAGCGCCGCGACGGCCACGCGCCACGTCTGGGACCACACACGCTGCCCGAGGGGCACGGCGGGGAGCGCGGTCGAGGTCATGCCCCGAGCCTAGGGAGCCGCGTCGACGAGCGGATCCGCCGAAGGTCGGAGCCGCCGGAGCCGCCGGAGCCGCTCGACCGGCGACCCGCCCGCCCGCCCGCCTCAGACCGCGTCGACCAGCGCCCGCGCCAGGGGGTGCCACGCACGGGACGACGGCCCGCTCAGCACCAGGGTGCGCTCGAGCCGCCGGGCCATCGGGATCATCACGAGGTCGGGCGGCAGCATCCCGCGGCCCAGGGTCGGCACGATCGACACGCCCTCGCCCCGCTGGATCATCCCGAACATCGTGCTCATCTCGCGCACCCGGTGGGCGTACCGGAACGGCCGGCCGTCGAGTTCGTGGAGCTTCTGGACCTGGTACTCGCACCCGCCGCCGCCCGCCACCAGGCCGTCCTCGTGCAGGTCGTCGAGGGTGAGTGCTGGCAGCTCGGCGAGGGGGTGGTCGCGGCGGATCACCGCGGCCATCTCGTCCCGCGCGACGACCACGCCGCCGTCGGGCACCGGCGACGGGTCGACGAGCACGGCGGCGTCGACGGTGCCGGCCTCGAGCCACTCCGGCATCTCGTCGTCGTCCCCCTCGTAGACCTGCACGTCGACGTCCGGCAGGGTCACCGCCCACAGCTCGCGGAGCCGCGGCAGCAGCCCCTGGCAGACGGTGGGGACGGCGGCGAGGCGCACGGTGCCGCGCGCCGTGCCGGGCCGGACCACCGCCTCCAGGGCTTCGACCGAGGCGAGCACGCTGCGGGCGTGGGCCAGCAGGCGGTCGCCGAGCGGGGTGGGGGCGGCGACCGCGCCGCGGTGCACGACGGAGCCGCCGACCTCGCGCTCGAGCCCCGCGACGGCGTGCGACACCGCGGACTGGCCGACGCCCAGGGCGGCGGCCGCGGCGGTGAAGGACCCGGCGTCGAGCGTGGCGACGAACGCGCGCAGTTGCTGGACCGAGACGGTCATGCGTCCTCCTCATGTGGGCATGAGCGACATGCGTTTGCCGCATGTCGCTCGGTGGTCCGACACTAGGCCACGTGAACGCCCTCCTCTACGTCCTCGTCGCACTGACCTGGGGCTCGAGCTTCCTCTTCGCGAAGATCGGCCTCGACGGTCTCGCCCCGCAGCAGGTCGCCACCGTGCGGACCGTGCTCGGTGGGGTCACGCTCGTCGTGGTGCTCCTGGCGACCCGTCGGCGCTGGCCCCGGGAACCGCGGACCTGGGCGCACCTGGCGGTCGTCGCGGTGTTCCTCAACGCGGTGCCGTCGTCACTGATGGCGTGGGCGGAGCAGACGGTGCCGTCCGGCCTCGCGAGCATCTACAACGCGACGACCCCGATCATGACGCTGGCCGCGCTCGCGGTGCTCGTGCCGTCCGAACGCCTGCGCGGACGGCAGGTGCTCGGGATCGTGCTCGGCATCGTCGGGGTGCTCGTGCTGGTCGGCCCGTGGGACGTCCTGACCGACCCCGAGGTCCTGGCGAGCGTGCCGGGGCAGGTCGCACTGCTCGGCATGACCGCGTCCTACGGCATCGGGCTCGCCTACCTGCGGCGGGTGGCCGTGGCGAGTGCGTACGACCCGGTCACGCTGGCGACGGTCCAGCTGACGCTGGCCTCCGGGATGCTGCTGCTGGTCGCGCCCGTCATCGCGACCGGTCCGGTCGAGCTGGACGGGAGGATCGTGGCCGCGATGATCGCGCTCGGTTGCGTCGGCACGGGGCTGGCCTACGCCTGGAACACGCGGCTCGTGCAGGCGTGGGGCGCTGGTCGCGCCTCCACCGTCACCTACCTGACGCCGGTGGTCGGGGTGGCGCTCGGGGTGCTCGTGCTGGGGGAGCGGGTGCGGTGGAACGAACCCGTCGGCGGACTCGTCGTGCTGCTCGGGATCGCCCTGGCGTCCGGGGTCCTGGTGCGCCGGAAGGTCCCCGCGCCGACCGCTGCCTGACCGGACACCCGTGTGGCGACCGCCCCGGACGGGTGTCGTCGGGGCACGCGCGACGCGGCAGGACGAGCCGTAGGATCGGCTGCGACGACGACGAGGTCGTCGACGACGACGGAGACCGGCATGCACGACACCCACACCACCCGCGCGACCGCATCGGTCGCAGCGATCCTCGCCGAGTCGGCGGCACGGTACCCCGACGACGTCGCCGTCATCGTCGGTGACGTCCGCACCACCTACGCCGAGCTGTGGGCCCAGACCCTGTCCTACGCCGGAGCGCTCCGTGCGCGGGGCGTCACCGAGGGGTCGAAGGTCGCGATGCTCGTGCCGAACGTCGCGGACTTCCCCCGCGTCTACTACGCCACCCTCGCCCTCGGCGCGGTGGCCGTGCCCGTGCACGCCCTGCTGAAGCGCCGCGAGATCGAGTACGTCCTGCGAGACAGCGGGGCCACGTTGCTCGTCTGCGCCGCACCGCTGCTCGGCGAAGGTGCTGCCGGCGCCGAGCTGGCCGGGGTCGACGTGGTGACCGTGCTCGCGCCGGCCCCTGCGCAGGCTCCGACCGGCGACCAGTCCGCGGCCGGCCCCGACCGGCTCGAGGCCCTGGCCGCGCAGAGCGAACCGCTCGACACCTACGTCCCCAGGCACCCGTTCGACACCGCGACCATCCTGTACACGAGCGGCACCACCGGCCAGCCCAAGGGCGCCGAGGGGTCGCACTTCGCACTGCTCGAACAGGTCAACACCAACCTGATGACCACGTTCGACATGCACCGCGGCGACGTCCTGCTCGGCGCGCTGCCGCTGTTCCACACGTTCGGGCAGACCTGCACGATGAACACCGGGTTCCGCACCGGCGCGACGCTGGTCATGCTGCCGAAGTTCGACGGCGACTCGGCGCTCGCCGCGATGGTCGAGCACGGCTGCGGCATCTTCATGGGCGTCCCGACGATGTACATGGCGCTGCTCGACGCCGCGACCCGGTCCGAGGCCCGTCCGACGCTCCGGTACGCGATCTCCGGTGGTGCCTCGCTGCCGCTGGCGGTGCTCGAGCGGTTCGAGCAGGTCTTCGACGCCCCGATCCACGAGGGGTACGGCCTGACCGAGACCTCGCCGGTCGCCACCTTCAACCACGTCGGACAGCCGCCGCGGCCCGGCACGATCGGCACGCCGGTGTGGGGCGTCGACGTCGAGATCGCCGACCCCGAGGTCCGCGACGCGATCGTCATGCTGCCGCACGGTGCGATCGGCGAGCTCGTGATCCGCGGCCACAACCTGATGAACGGGTACCTCGACCGGCCCGAGGACACCGCAGAGGCCATCGTCGACGGGTGGTTCCGCACCGGCGACCTGGGCACGAAGGACGACGACGGCTACCTGACGATCGTCGACCGCACCAAGGACATGATCATCCGCAACGGCTACAACGTGTACCCCCGCCAGGTCGAGGAGGTGCTCGCCACCCACCCCGACGTGGCGATGGCCGCGGTGTTCGGCGTGCCGCACGCGGTGCACGGGCAGGAGATCGAGGCGGCGGTGGTGCTGCGCTCCGGCGCGACCGTCGAGCCGCAGGTCCTGGTCGACTTCGTCGCCGCCGAGATCGCCGCGTACAAGTACCCCCGGGTCGTGCACGTCCTCGATGCGCTGCCGCTCGGCCCGAGCGGCAAGGTGCTCAAGCGCGAGCTCGTCGACCGCTTCGGCGTCGAGGTGACCGCGGTCCCGTGACCGGCCCCAGGACCGCGCAGGAGCGTTCCGTACGCTGACCGGGTGACCGCCAGCAGCGCCCCGTCGACCGCACGACTGCTCTTCGCGTCGTCGCACCCCGGGCCGACCGTCACCGTGACCGTCCTCGCCGCGGTGGTCGCCGCCGCCGTCGGACACCCGGTGTGGCTCGTGGCCCTGGTGGCGCTGACGGTCGTCGCCGGGCAGCTGTCCATCGGGCTGGCGAACGACTGGATCGACGCGGACCGCGACCGGGCCGTCGGGCGGCGCGACAAGCCCGTGGCCCGCGGCCTCATCGCCGTCGGCACCGTCCGTACCGCCGCGTACGCCAGCGCCGGGATCGCCGTGGTGCTCTCGATGTTCCTCGGCCCCGTCGCCGCGATCGCGCACCTCGTGCTGGTCGCCGCAGGCTGGGCCTACGACGCCGGCCTGAAGCGTTCGGTGTGGTCGGTGGCGCCGTTCATCGTCGCCTTCGGGCTGTTGCCCGTCGTGTCCGTCGCGGCCGGGCCGGAGGGACAGTGGCCGACGTGGTGGGCGATCGCGACGGGGGCCGTCTTCGGCATCGCGATCCACTGCACCAACGTGCTGCCCGACCTGGTCGACGACGCCGCCACCGGTGTCCGGGGGTTCCCGCACCGGCTCGGGCTCCGCGGCGCGGGGATCGTCGCGTTCGCCTCGCTCGTTGTCGCGGCCGCCCTGGTGCTCGGCGGACAGGTGCTCGGTGACGACCCGGTGCGGGGCATCGGGGTCGTGCTCGCGGTCCTCGGTGCCCTCGTGGTGCTCGTCCTCGCCGTCGTCGGCGTGCGGCTGGTGCTCGCGGGACGGGCGTCGCGCACCCTGTTCCGGCTGGTCATCGCGTCGTCGCTCGTGCTCGTCGTCGAGCTCGGCTTCGCGGGCGCGCGACTCGTCGCCTGACGTGAGCCGTCAGGCCCAGCGCATCGCGTAGAGCCGGGCCAAGCCGTGCGCGGTCGGCAGCGACAGGGCGGTCCGGAGCAGCGCCTCCCGTCCGGTCATGCTGACGGGGCCGAGCGGACGACCGAGCGCCATGTTCGCCTCGGCCTGGCGAGCCGCACGACGGGCGGCTGCCTGGCGGCGGGCGGCGTAGCCCGGCCACGGCCCGGCCGTGCCGGTGCGGACCGCTCCGGCGAGCAGCGGCGCGAGCTCGGCGGCGTCGAGCCACCCTAGGTTCATGCCCTGCCCGCCGATCGGGCTGATCTCGTGGGCGGCGTCGCCGACGAGCACGACCCGGCCGGCACCGACGCGGTCGGCTGTGCGGCGACGCACCCGGAAGCCGCTGGTCATCGAGCAGGTCGCCGGGTCGGGGACGACACCGGTGCGCTCCGCGACGAGGGCCGCGAGACGGGCGACGAGCGCGGGGTCCGGGTCGCCCGTCGCGCCGCGTTCCGCTGCGGCGAACGCTGCGTCGTCCGGCACCAGTGCCACGTACCGGCGACGCGCGCCCGGCAGCGGGAAGGACTCGACCACGCCGTCCGGGCCCACGTCGACCAGCGCGGCGGACCGGGCCGACGGAGCCTCGGGGTCGGCGAAGTCGCCCATCACGTAGCGGTCCGGGTACTCGCGCCCGGTCGTTCCGATGCCGAGCAGGTCACGGACGACGCTCCGAGCGCCGTCCGCACCGACGACGAAGGCCGCACGGACCGTCACCACGTCGCCGTCCGGCCCGGTCCCGGTGGCGTCGACGTGGTCGGTGTGCCGGGTCAGGGCGGTCAGGGCGGTCCCGGTACGCAGGGCCTCTGGCGCACCGGTGTGGAGCCGGTCGCGGAGCAGGGACTCGGTGCGGTGCTGGTCGAGGGTCGCCACGTACGGGTGGGTCGGCGAAGCCCGGTCGAAGCGCAGTGTGCCGAGGGTCCGACCGCGGCTCCTGGCCACCCCTGCACGGACGAGCGACGCCTCGGCGAGCACCGCGGTGTCCAGGCCGATCGCGGCGAACGCGTCGAGGGACGGCGGGTGGATGCCGATGGCCCGCGAACCGGTCGGCGGCTCCGCGCGGCGTTCCCACACCCGGACGTCGACGCCCCGCGCCGCGAGGAGCGCCGCCACGAACAGCCCGACGGGTCCGCCGCCGACGACGAGGACGTCCGTCCGTTCCGAGTGCACGGGGGCGAGCCTACGGTCGGCGTGCGCCGGGGCACTCAGTGAGCAGAAGACGTCGGGTCAGCGCGCCGTACCCGGCGTCTTCTGCTCACTCGACGGCGCGGGCGCGGGCGCACGCACAGGTGCGGCCGCAGGCATCGGCGCGGATGCGCTGCGTGCCGCACGAGCCCGCGCGCGGAACCGCTCGACGGGCACCTCGACGGCGTACGCGGCACCGATCGACACGATCACCACGGCGCCGACCAGGCCGACCGTGCCCCAGGGGCCGATCGCGAAGGTGCCGAGCAGCGCGATCACCAGCGGGTGCCAGAGGTACGCCGAGTACGACACCCGGCGGCCGAACCACGACACCGGCGTCCACCCCAGGGCCGCGGACACGGGGGACCGGACCGAGACCAGGCCGCCGATCGCCACCGCCGAGACCAGTCCGGTCGCCGGCAGCACGATCCCGAACGTCGACGCGTGCTCGGTCCAGTCGTCGTCGATGCCGAGCAGCACCGCGACCAGCAGCACGAGGCCGACCCAGGTCGCCAGGTGCCCCAGGACCCCGGCGGCCCGCACCCGCACGCGTTCGTCGTCGAGCAGCAGGGCGAGTCCGCAGCCGATCGCGAGCGGCACCACCCCGAGCACGGGCGAGAAGTAGACGTCGGGCGTGGTCCCGCCGCTCGGGGTCCGGTAGCTCGCCCACGACACCGCCGACGCCCCGACGACCAGGACGCCGAGCCCCGCGAGGAGCCAGCGACGCCGCACCCTGAGCGCGGCCAGCAGCACCAGGACCGGAGGCCACACCAGGTAGAACTGCTCCTCCATCGACAGGCTCCACGTGTGCGCGAAGACGCCCTGCGAGGTGTCCCAGAAGGCGCGGAACAGGTTGCCCGTGTAGGTCAGCGCGATGAACGCCGCTTCGCCGGAGTGCAGTGACGCGCCCTTGTAGTCACCGACCCAGTTCCAGAGCAGCAGCCCGACCACGACGAGCGCCAGCAGCGCCGGGTACAGGCGCAGCAGCCGCTTCACCCAGAACGAGCCGAGGCGCACCCGCCCGGTGCGGCGCCGTTCGCCGAGCAGCAGCGTCGTGATGAGGAACCCGGAGAGCACGAAGAAGACCGTGACCCCGATGAAGCCGCCCTCGAACTGCGGCACGTGCAGGTGGTACAGGACGACGACCAGGATGGCGAGCGTCCGGAGTCCGTCGAGCGCGGGCGCACGGTGCGTCAGCGGGGGCGGCGGAGCCTCGGGCGCACCGGTTCCGGCGCGTGCCGGGGCGGCCGTGCGGTGCTGCGGTCGCGCCGATGTCGGCGCGTCCGTCGGCGCGTGCGTCAGCGTCGTCGTCGCCATGGTCCCTCCGCGCGCTGCTCGGTTGCGTGTCGCCGACCAGGGTGCCTCTCGCGGGTAAGAGGAGGCTCAACGAGCGGGGTGTACCAGGCTCGTCAGTGTCGACGCCGAACGTGCGGACCGTCGCGCTGCGCGCACAGCGACCATGTCGCTGTCGTACGACGGCGACATGGTCGTTCCGCGTCGGCGCCAGCCCCGCGCACCACGCGTCGGCCGGGAGGCCCGTGGCCAGCCCGCACCGCGCCTCCAGACCGTGGCCCCCAGCGTCCGCCGCACGCACACCGTGAGCAGGAACGGTCGGG